>QMVZ01000005.1 GCA_003661365.1 Thermoproteota archaeon
ACGGGAAATCCATTGAACTCCTCGAAGAGGAAGGAGTCCCATTCAAGGTTGCTAAACCAGACGAAATAGAGTTGCTTTATCCAGGGAAACTTGGCGATTCCTTCCCCGTTATGCTAGCGGGTCTCGTATCTAATCTTACAGGCGCAATTCCGTCGATGATCGTGGCAGCTGCCAGCAAGGGAAGATGGGATATCTTGCTCAAAGATCAGACCACACCCGAGTCTCTTAGGCTTGTAATTAAGCAAATAGTTGGGCCAGAAAGGTTCTTACTTCCAGATCTTTTACCTAAACTCGGTCCACTAATCGTGGATTTATCTGATTTAGAAAGTGAGTTCTCAAAAGAACTTGCAACGCTTCTTGTGCTTCTACAGGTCTCTGTGCTTGATTACAGGGATTTTGTAGTTGTAGCTTCTTTATTCAGATCCCTTCAGAGGGAGGTTCTCAGAGGGGAGAGCAAGGATCTAATGCTACAACTAATGGAATCGCTATCCTCCAAAGGTATCCTTCTATGCACGACTTATGAAGTTGATCCCTCTATTGTCGGATGCTTTTCCTCAATAATCTTGCTTCATCCCACGAATTTAGCAGCCAATAAACCACTAGCAGATGTTCTGAGAACTATGGACAGGAAAATTCTCGATGAGGTACACAAACTTTCTGAGGAGGAAGGTCTCTTTATTTCAGGAAGACCAATTACCATTAGGAGATTTAGAGTAGATGATCTAAAATGAGCAGTTACAAGAAGGGCTATGGCCTAGAGTACTCGATTAAAAGGTTTCTGGAGAACAAGGGCGTACCTGTTATTAGGTTTGCTGGATCTAAACCAGCAGATCTTTTCTTTAAGTTAGGGGATGAGAAGTTTATAGCCGAGTGTAAAAACGTAACTAGAAAGGAAGAATCAACCATCTACTTGCCTGAAGATGAAGTAAGTAAGTTAGCTGAGCTGGCTAGCCTTTTTGATGCCACGCCCATAGTGATATTCTCTTTTTACAGACAAAGACCAAGAGTTATTGAGCTTGAGGATCTTGTCAAGGTTAGAAGGTCCTTTCGCGTGAGTAAGGATGATGGAACCTCCTTTGAGAAGTTCATCGAGGTAAGAAGCAGGAGTAAGAAGTTGCTTTAAGAGCAATCTTCCCACGAACTTCCCTCGAAATCAGAAAAGACAGGAATCTTCAAATTTTATTTCGCGAAATGCTTTCACGACTAGAGGAAGCAAAGCCTTTAGCTTCCTAAACAATATCTGCTAAGAGCTAAAGATAACTTAGAAGGTTAAATCTTACCTTCACACAAAAGAGTTTCGTACAGCTCATACATCCTCTTCAGATTCCGTTCTCTATCAGCAAACTCCTTTACAAACTCCATGTTCTTTGCTGCTATGTCCCTTCTGAGGGACTTGTCTCTCGCCACAAGTTCCATAACCTTAGTTAGGGAATTTATGTCTCTAGGCATAACCCTAAATCCATTAACTCCGTGATCTATTATTCCATCGTAGTCAGGTAGGTCGCTTATTATTGGTACAGAACCACAAGCCATGCCCTCAACTACAGTAAACGCTATTTGATCTGTATTTGGTATTGAGATAAATGCGTCACATAGATTGAATATGACAGCCATCTCCTTCTCAGACAGAAACCTGTCGATAACTCTCACTCTAGGATAGACTCCAAACTTCTTCGCAAGCCCCACAATCTCATCAAAATATTCCCTCTTACCTGTTCCCTTTAGGATTATCAACGCGGCTTCTCTGCTCTCAGCCAGGTTTGCAAATGCTTTGACTATTACGTCTATGTTATAATGGGGTGTGGTTGCCCTAGGGCTCAAAAATATTGTATCAGCCCAATCCAGATCTAACGCCTTTCTCATTTTCTCCGCTTCAACTTCATAGCCTCGCTTAAACGTGTTCAAATCGACTCCCCAAAATAGGAAAACGATTTTTTCTGGCAAAATGTCATAAATCTCACTTATTTTCTTGGCTAAACTGGGTGAATTTACGGTAATAACGTCTGCGGCCTTAAGAGACCTTCGCTCAAGCCACCTTTTTACAGCCCAACTTCTCATGATATGATGATATCCCCAGATAGTAACTACCTTGGGATGAAACTCCGAAAAAGCGGAGATCATTGCATACAAAATGCTATGGACGTGAATCAAGTCAGGTTTTACCTCCTGAACTACATTTCTGAAGTACAGGGGAAATACCATCGATAGAAGTCCATACGTAAGCTGAGACCCTGGAGGCCTTGGAATGACATATTGCCTGATATTTCTGCTCTTAAGGAAATCAGGATCAAGTTCATATGTTCTACGTGTTATAACTGAGACATTCCATCCTGAATCAGCGAAGGCTAGCATCCAGCGTTGGACGTGTTTATAACAGGCATCTCCAACGTATAAGACCGATGGCAACAAATAGATAGGATAATAGATCTTAAAAATGACAACTGCCAAGGAACCATAACTACGAGAAAAATGGAGGCATGCTGAAGAATTAACACCTCTCTAAAAGTAGCGTTCCTCCTTTAACAACCCCCTCGGCTCTCCAAATCACAAGCAAAATATCTCAAGGTTAAAACAGTTCAGAATCATTGGATCTTACATCAGAGATTCTCCCGTTCGAGTCAATTGAGAATAAAGTCAGATATGTAAACTCTTTAGTCCAACCCCTTGTTGACACATTTCCTTCATCTTTATTTGTAGGCTGGTGGGTGGAAGTAGAGATGGACTTTCTGTTGAAGGGCTGGCTGAAATTTAACAGAAGCCTTAATGAGGCCGATATAGCCATACTAGCTGAAATAATCAAACAAAAAGTTCCAGAACAATTTATCAGGGGAGTTCCCAAGGGTAAGAAAGGTAGTAGAATTGTGAACTGGAAGATTAGAGGAAACATATTACAAATTGAGATAGAAGGAACTAGGTACCTGAGGCCACACGATGCGTTGCTGAGATTGAAGAATCTCCTCTTGGCCGAATTGTCAAGGAGAAGGCTTGGTATAAGAGATCTCAAAGTAGAAGAGTACAGGATAAAGACGGATGTTGAAATAAAACCCAGCGATGTAAGGAAAATCTTAGGAGATTATGCTGAAGTGCTCAGCGAAAAACCACTCGTAATAGCCTTTAAGGACCTAAAAGAAGAGGACATAAAGTCTCGTTTAATAGATAGAGCTCTAACAGAACTCACAAAAGCCATAGAGGAAGAGGCAGTTCCAAAGGGGGAACTAGTGCCTGTTGGAACTATCCTATTGAAAACCATCCAGAAACCGTATGCTACTGAGAACGGAGTCCCCATAGATCCAAGCAACCTAGCAATCAAGAAGGGCTGGATAAAACGATTTCCAGGAAGGGGACAGTGGGTAATAACCTCCCCCATGGCAAGACTGCTTAGGGTCTTGAAGGAAATGATAGAGGACCACATCTTGATACCTTTGGGCTTTCAAGAGTGGATGTTCCCCAAGCTGATCCCTTGGGATGTTTATGAGAGGATGCCTGGTTATTTCGAGCATCTAGCAGAAGGTTTAATGTATGTTTGTCATGCAGGAAGGGATCCGGAGGCATTAAAGGAGTTTAAACTCGAGGCCAGACTGAAAAAGAAGGCGGATCCCTCCCTTGTAAGGAAGGAGCTGGAAGGACCCACACACATCCTAGCAGCAGCCCAATGTGAGCCTTTTTACCAATTCTTTAGTGGAGAGATAACTCCGGAAGAGGTTCTACCCGTTAAAGTGTATGATGCATCTGGTTGGACTTATAGATGGGAGGGGGGCGGAGTAGAAGGCTTACTAAGGACGGTGGAATTCTTCAGACTCGAAGTAGTATGGTTGGGCACACCAGAGCAGGTTGTGGATATAAGATGGGATTTAGCCGACAAGACATTCAATTTCTTAGACAAGGTTTTAGATCTTGAAGTTAGAATGACAGTTGGAGCTCCTTTCTACATGACAACGGAACAGGCTCAAGAGAGACTCGTCGATATATCTGGGGAGAAATATCCAGAGGTTCCCACTTTGGACATTGAAGCTTATTTACCATACAAAGGTAGTAGAGAGGAAGCTGAATGGCTAGAGATAAATGGAATCAACGTGCACAAAAAGAAATACGTCGATAGCTTTAAGATCAAGGCAAATACTGAGGTTTGGACGGGCTGTAATGGATACGGTCTCACTAGGTATCTAGTCGCTTTTCTGGCAAGACATGGTTTTGAACCAGAGAGGTGGCCAAGAGAAGTGAGGGAGAGATATGAAGGTTCATACGTTCCAAAGACGCCAAAACTCATCACCTGGCCATAAGCCAAAGGGAATGGTAGTCTTTGACATGGATGGAACCCTAATTGAAACTAAGAGTTCTTGGTGGTTGATCCATCAGGCAATGGGGACCAAAAGTGAGGCTGAAGAGTATGAGAAAATGTATCGAGAGGGAATAATCGACTATGACAGGTGGGCTGAACTAGACATAAGTACTTGGATTGGGAGAGACTTTTCTCCAGCTCTCACAGCTCTCAGAAAGGTCAAGCTAATGAAGGGAGCACCGGATGCTGTCAGACTTTTGAGGTCTAATGGCTTCATCGTTGGAGTTGTAAGTGCTGGTCTCAACGTAGTTCTTGAGAGAGTTCTCAAAGAAGTTAAGCTGGATTTCTACGAGATAAACGAACTTAATATCAAAGACAACATTGTAGTAGGCTGCAATACAAGGGTAGGTTATCGTGATAAGGGTAGAAAAGTTATAGAGCTGAGTAAAAGGTTCTCAGTCCCTCTAAATAATGTAATAGTGGTAGGCGATGCAGAAAACGATTTAGAAATGTTCAAACTCCCCCAAGTTTACAAGATAGCTTTCTTACCATCCCATCCGGAACTTGAGAAGCTTGCAGATGTTACGATAAAGGAAAAGGATCTTATGAAGGTGGCTGAAGTTATACTCAAAAGGTTCAACGGAAATTGAAGTTTATCATATCTCTTTTTAAAGGGCCTAAGAGTTAATAGTCTGATGAAAGACGAGCCATTACTGTTAGATCTCAGCAATCCATCCATCTCTGCTCTTGGTTCAGAGCTTGCAAATGAGACAGGCAGAAAAATACTTATGATGTTGGCCAAAGGGCCACAAAGCGCCGGAATGTTGGCGGAGCAGCTGGAAATTCCAGTAAATACAATTCTCTTTCACATAAAAAGGCTGGAAAGGGCTGGAATCATTAAAATAGAAGAGATCACTGCTGGTAGAAGGGGTAGAAGGAAGCTCTATTCATTAGTATCGACATCTATAATTCTAACGGCGGAAAATAAAGAGAAAACCATTAGATCATTAAGGAGTTGGCTAGAGGGGACCAGCAAGACTTTATGGTTGGCGGCGAGACCAATAATACCAGTTATTCTGGTAGCAATTTGCTTAGCTTGGGGCTGGACGTTCTTTGGACCTATTATGACACATGGAATGCGTGGTCTAAGTGAGAAAGGTGCTTTTCAAGCCCCCCCACAATCCTTGCCAACAGTTACTGAGGCGGAAAACATATCTACAGTTACTGAGGCGGAGGGAATATCGCTATTCACTTGGGCTCTCGCTCTCTCGCTGTTGTCGGCTATTTCTGCTTTCATAATAACGCTTATCCTTCTGCGGAGGAAGTTGAGATAGGTTTACCCCTACAATGAACGGTTCCCTTGAATCTCCTGATAAAGTTAGGGCAGATGTAGCATTCAAGGAAAGACACCCTTTTCCCAAGTACTGGGCAGTCAACTGCATCCTTGCTAAACTTCCGTACCATGCTCCCTCCAAGCATCTCTTTAACCTTCTCTCTAACCTCCTTCTTCGTTCTAAGAGCCCTCTCCAACCGTATTATGGTGACCTCATACCTCGGTCTTTCTGCTGATGACATGCCATGTTGCCTATCAGAACCATTTTTTATGAATTTCCCCTTTGAGTCATCGATGGCACCAACTGTTTTGATGGACCTTTGGGGAACTCTAATAGAACCCATAATCCCTAAGGACTTTTACTATAGAACTAGAGTTCTTGAGCTTTTAAGAGCCTGTGGAATAGAACCTTCTGATGATTTGTTGGAGCTAGCCTTTTCTGTCTATAAAAACGTTGAAGAGGAGCTTTCGATCATAAGAAAGAACACTCTAAAGGAGATTTCAGCTAAAAAAGCGCTATCCATCTTTTTTGAAAGATTGGGATTGAGAGTTCAGGTGGGGATGGAGCACCTAAAAGCCTACTCAAAGCCTTTTTTGGAACTGACAAGATTGAAAGATGGCGCAAGTGAAGCTCTTGATACCCTCTCTAGTGAATATTCACTTATTCTAGTCTCAAATATCTCCCTAGCATGGATGGGAAAGGAAGTTTTGAGGAAGAACGATCTTTCAAGCTATTTTTCGGCCACTCTTTTTTCAGAAGAAATAGGATACAGAAAACCTCACCCAAGAATATTTCAATTGGCCCTTCAGCTGGCCGAAACAAGCCCTTACGAGTGTATTATGGTTGGAGATGAACTGGAGGATGATATGCTTGGTGCCAAGAATTTGGGCATTAAGACAGTGTGGGTTCCGTGGGAGCATACACATCCAAGACCTCCGGGGTACGTAGATGAAGTTGCGTACTCGCTTATTGAGGTCCCAAAAATAGTTAAGAGGATGATAAATTGAAATTTAGGCTTCTAGACGTTTTAGTATGCCCCAAATGTAATGGATACCCTTTAGTCCTATTAAATTACACAACAGAAACTATAGAAACTCAGAAAAAACCAAGAGCAGTTCTTTGCAAAAAATTCTGCGGTATGAAAGGAAAATCTCCATCTAAAGTAGATCTAAATGACTGTGAGACATGTTTGAGTATAGAAGTAGTTGCAGGCGAGCTTGTTTGTAAGTCTTGTGGTGCGAGATATGGGATTTACAAGGGAGTCCCTTCTTTTTTGATTGGATGAGCTCTCAGAACTATCAGCTTGGAAGATAAGCAATCTTTTAATATTTATGATACGATACTAGATCTCTTGGATTCGGGGCGTAGCTCAGTGGTAGAGCGGCCGGCTGTAGGGGTTCGGTGGAGGCCGAGCCCTCTCGGTAGCCGCTCATTCAAGAATCCGTCAGAAACCGGCAGGTCCCGGGTTCGAATCCCGGCGCCCCGATTCTTTCTTTCAAGATTTCATCAATTTCTTGTGTCTATAAAAAACCCTTGAAGCGATAGCTGTCCTCTCCAATCCAGATCTTAGTATGGCTTTGGTCACTTTCTCAAGTTCTTCCTTATCCAAAGATCTTATTACGTTGCCCACTTTCTCCCTAAACCAGATGTTTTTCTCTGCTAACCTAAACATGTCAAAATCAGCACTCGAAAGCCCAGCCCTTATCAATTTGTATAGGGTTTCAGGAGGGATCTCAGCCAAAGCCTCAGAAGCTTGTTCGTAGAACTCAGCTAAAAGGTTCCAAAACTCTTCAGCAGCATAAGAAAGCGAAATCTTCCCTTCGCTAAGTCTATTTAAGATCTCAGAGATTCTTTCGAGATCCCTCAAGCTCTAAAACACCTCAGCAAGCGGCCTCCGTCTCTTTCATGAATCATCACCAATCAGAGATCACCTCCTTCTTCATCGGCCAAGTGAAGTTATCAAACAGTCATATAAATCAATGAGGTTTATCAATGATCCTAACTTCCATGCCGCCTTTTCTCAGTATTTTTTCAAGGAGTTCTACGTCTCTTGGATTTATGGTGGCACCAGCAGCTCTCTTATGCCCTCCACCACTAAGTTTCGTGGCAAGTTCTAAAGCACTTACCCTAGAACCCTCTCTACTTCTTATCGAAAGCCTCCCCCGGCCATCATCGGAGATCCTTAGAACGGCTTCAAGATCAACTAATTTCTGAAGTTTATAGTGAATCAATGGGCTGAGATATCCTGGACCTCTCCCCACACGGATTATGACCGCAAGATCCTTCCCATCCCCTATTTCCTTTGGAAGAGAATTTATCCACGATAAAAAGCTCTCTTCTTCATTTTCAATGTCTTTCCAGACAGGTAAAATGGTTTTAAGTCTTAACAGTTCCTCTCCTGTTGATGGGGCTTCTCTTATGAGTTCTTCAACAACCTTTCTAAGAGAAGTCTCTCTTCCGGGCGATGAAAACAATTTTCTAACCACCACAGTAAACCTTATTGAGCCCTCATCGTACTTCCCAGAGTCCACTTCTGAAGTTAAATCCACCAAGGGCTTTAGTTGATTCAGATCGGATTCTTCACTAAGTAGCTCCCATACAAGAAGTGCCGTTGAAGGATACTCAGGCTTGACAAAGGATTTAATTGCTCTCCTTCTACCGAGTTCAACATTGCTTGGATGATGGTCAAAGAGGAGCTTACATCCTCCTTTAGGAGGTGGAAGGTCTGTTACTATGTCGTACTTCTTTTTATCGTCTATTGCCCAGTATGGTGCTGAAAACTTAAGATTTATCACTTTTTCTAGGAGCTTCCAAAATATTCCGGCCGAGACTAATCCATCTAAGTCTTCACCATGTGTCATTAAGCTGTATGGTGGATCTCCTTGTGATTCAAGCCACACCAAGAGACCTTCCAAATTCGAACTCTCCCTACCGACGAATAGTTGAGATGTATTTAAAACAACACCTGCCTTAGGAGACCTGAGGAGAATTGGGAAAGAAAGTGCTCACAGCAGGGACTTTCGACATAATTCATGCAGGACATGTGAGGCTTCTGATAGAAGCTAAGAAGTTGGCAGGCCCCGATGGGGAGCTAGTAGTAATCATCGCTCGCGATGAGAATGTCAAAAAGTACAAAGGACACCCCCCAATTTTCACAGAAAGTGAGAGGTTATTCATGATGCAGAATCTTAAACCAGTGGATAGAGCGGTTTTAGGAGATTCTAGGGATCCAATTTCTGCTATTGAAAGGGAGAAACCAGACATTATCGTCCTTGGATACGATCAATGGCCAACCGAAGAGTGGCTCTCCAAAGAGTTAGAGAAAAGGGGGTTGAAAACAAAAATAGTGCGAATGAGAAAGTTTGAAGTAGAGGTGCCCTCAACTAGCACCGTGGTGGAGAGAATAATGA
This sequence comes from Thermoproteota archaeon, assembly GCA_003661365.1. Taxonomy (GTDB): domain Archaea; phylum Korarchaeota; class Korarchaeia; order Korarchaeales; family Korarchaeaceae; genus QMVU01. The sequence goes on from QMVZ01000005.1 coordinate 9,024, forward strand.
AGTTATTCAGTAATCAAGGAGGAAGAAGAACTAAAGAGGGGAGATCGAAGGAATAAGACCTGTTTATTTACTAGTGTGGTTCTTAAGATCTATCCTCATCATGAACTTTGCTTGAGTTTTCCAACGGTTCTTTCTCAAATTATCTATGCCGAAATTCTCTTAGAAAGCGGGATCATCCCTCCTCTCTAAAAACAGGGATTTCAATATATGTGGAGAAAATAGGATGACCCTTTTTTGCAGCAGTCACGTAAATGGTAACTCGTGTATAGTTGCCGGGGGGTACGTAAAGAACAGCACTGGTTTCACCAAAGGCATTTGTCTTACTTAGATTAGGAGTTATGGACATGTTTGCCTCCTCAGTCCAGATCCAGACAATTGCATCAGGAACTGATCTATTTAATTCGTCAAACACCTTGACCGTGATAGATACCGTAGCATTTTCTTCAGGCTTGAGTCTTAAGATAGAGGGTTCAACGTCTATTGTTGCTGAGATATTGGAACCAGTAGTAACAGGGAAGTATGCTTCCCTAACAACTTTATTTCCTCCAAAGTTTGCCTCGACACGCGCTATCTGAAGTCCTATGGAGTAAACATCCTCATCTACAAAGAAGCTGGCGACAAGACTTTTGTCATTAACGGGAGAGAACTCTCTACTCTCTATAACCCTTCCAGTAGCCCCATCCACTATCTCTAAGATACAAGACGATGGAATCTCGTCAAACTTTACCTCAACACTAAATTCAGATCCTAGAGGAACTGTTTTTGGCTCGATCTGGATCTCAAACATGTGTCTCTCTGGTAAATTTGGCACTATCAAAATCAGCAGCAGCATTACTATGTTGAAGCCTATTGCTAGTTTGAGTCTATTATCCACCTTCATATATGATCGGATCTGCTCTCTTTTCATCTCTTTTAAGGTTGTTGCATCCAACAGCCACCCAAGTGAATCCAAGTCAGTTCACCCAGAATCATAGTTTAATGGTAGGATTAACGAATAATGAAGGATTTTTATGCAAGACACCATAACTTCATGGACACAATTGGCCCCTCTAATGAAGAAGTACATAGACAAGCTTGAGTTCATAGAGAGTCCGAGGTATATATTTTTTGGCCCAAAAGCTCTGGATAAGACTCCTCTAATCCTTAAATCTTTGGAAATAAAGGGAACTATCCTTATAATAACTGGAGGCACCAATACAAGTAAAATAGCCGAAAGATTAGCTGATAGGCTAGACGATGAGGGATGGAAATACGACATTCAGAAAGTTGCAACTAAGATGCCTAAGACTAAGGACATCGAAAATTTAGTGGAAAAGGGGAAGAATATTCACCCAGAGATTCTTATTGGGGTTGGAGGTGGGAGAGTTCTAGATGTAACTAAGCTCACAGCTGCATGGCTTGGATTGAAGTACTTAAGCGCCCCAACATCCGCAAGCCACGATGGTGTAGCATCTCCTTGCATAAACTTCCTGCTTTCAAGACAAATTGAGAGTACCAAGGGCCCAGAGTGGGCTATTGCAGAAGCCCCCTTTGCCATAATCGCAGATACGGAAATCATAAAGAACGCTCCTCCAGAAACGTTTAAGGCAGGGTTTGGCGACCTAGTATCCAAAATTACAGCGGTTAAAGACTGGGAGCTAGCTTCTAAGCTTCGTGCGGAAAGATATAGCGAGTATGCTGCTTCGATGGCAATTCTAAGCGCGAAGATAGTCATGGATCACGCCAGCGAGGTAAGACCCGGCTTTGAGGAAAGTGCCAGGATAGTTGTTAAGGCGTTGATAGGTAGTGGAGTGGCAATCAGCATTGCTGGAAGTTCAAGGCCTGCAAGCGGAAGCGAGCACCTCTTCAGTCACGCGCTGGACATATTGGCAGAGGAGAAAGGGTACAAGAACACTCATCACGGCATACAGGTTGCTTTAGGAACGATAATGATGGCAGATCTTCAGGGGCAGGATTGGAAGAAAATAAGAGAGAAACTAGTGGAGGCTGGTGTTCCGGTCACCGCTGAAGAAGCTGGCTTAGACAGAGAAGCAGTAATAGAGGCCCTAACTATTGCTCACAAGGTGAGAGACAGGTTTACCATACTAGGTACCATCGGCCTAACTGAGACCGCGGCAAGAAAGCTGGCAGAAAGGACCGGGATAATATCCACTATCTAAAAGTAAAAGAGGGTTTAAGCATAGTAGACTCCAGAAGACCTCGCTAGTTGATCCATCTTGGATCCGGGTTTATTCACTCTGGGTCTCCCTGTAGATGGATCTCTTCGTATAGTTATGCCTACATCCTTCAGAAACTTGTTCATGCCCTTGGATACTTCTAGCGGACCTTTTGCAGATCCATGAATCCCAGGATCACCTCTAAAAACTATCACCCTGTCTGCAAGAGATTCAGCCATCAGGAGGTCATGCTCTACTATGATAGCAGCTTTGCTCTCACCTTCAATTCTCCTTTTTATCGCTTTCGCTGCAGCAAGCCTCATTTCGACATCTAGAAATGCACTGGGCTCGTCTAAGAGATATATATCAGCATCTCTAGCTAATGTGATTGCTATAGCCACTCTTTGAAGCGCACCACCGCTTAACTCATCAACTCTCCTATCAAGAAGGCCAGTAAGCCTCAATCTATGTAGAACTTCTGTTTTAAAATAGCTTGAGGAGTAGAAAGACCCAGCAACCGTCCTAAGTAAATCCTCAACCGTTCCCTCATAATCTGAACGCAGATATTGGGGTTTATATGCCACCTTCAGACCAGACGTCAAAACATCTCCTGAGTCTGGACTCAGCTCGCCTGCTAATATGCGGACAAACGTGGTCTTTCCTATTCCATTAGGACCAAGAGCCACCACTACCTCTCCAGCAACTATCTCTCCCTCTTCAACATCTAACCTAAAACTTTCATCGTACTTCTTTGTTAGATTTGTGTAAACGACAAGAGGGCTCCTTTCAGTGGGCTTTGCTGCACCTTTCTTCACGAACTTTATCGAGTAGTCCCGGAACCTCACGTTATCTTCCGGCAGATATCCGTCTAAGAATATGTTTATGCCGTCTCTAGAAGAGTGAGGAAAGCTAACAACACCATATACATCGGGAAGGCCATATATTATGTGAACATAGTCGCTCAAATAGTCTAACATCGCAAGGTCGTGTTCTGCAAGCAGAACTGATCTATCTTCCCTTATTATAGATCTTATGGCTCTGGCTACACTCATTCTCTGATAAATGTCCAAGTAGTTACTAGGCTCATCAAACACATATAGATCGGCGTCCTTCAAACAAGCAACTCCAACAGCTAACCTTTGAAGCTCGCCTCCGCTGAGCTGGGCGACCTCCCTGTCCTCTAGCCCATCAAGACCTAAGAGTTCAACCATCTCGTCTACCTTACCGGTTTGATCAGCCCTTCTAAGGATCTTTGAAACGGTTCCTTTTGCAACCTTCGGAATAAGATCTATCCTCTCTGGCTTCATCGAGACAGTTATGCCTCTTTCTGAGATCTTCTTGAAATGATCTTGGAGCTCAGAGCCTCTAAATCTCTCAATTATTTCGTCCCAAGAAGGCTCATCTAATCTGCCAAGATTGGGTTTAAGAGCCCCCGAAAGTATTCTTAGCACAGTTGTCTTGCCTACCCCGTTAGGACCTATCAGACCTACAATTGCCGCTTTTCTTGGGATGGGCAGCCTGTAGAGCACGAACCCATTTCTGCCATACCTGTGTATGTCCTCACCTACTACAGGTGCGGGCAGGTTGACGATGGAAATAGCACCAAAGGGACAGACTCGAACGCATATACCACATCCGGTGCAAAGATCCTCATCAATGACCAATAAACCTTCTTCATTGAGTTTTATCGTGTCTTCTTGTCCAGATTTCACCTGTGGGCAGTATTTGATGCATTCTAGCCCGCATTTTTTAGGATTACATTTGTCTCTGGAAACTACAGCTATTCTGCGTCTTATCTCTTAACCCTCCCCTCCTAGAATCCTCTTGACCTCTTTATATCCTAAATCAAAAGCTCTCATATTTGATTCCTTATATTTCTCAGGGACTAGGGACTGCAAGACTCCTCTAATATCTTGAGCTGAGAATGGCAAAATTCCAGTCGCCGAGGCCCCTCCAAGCATAACTGAGTTCGTGACAATAGGGTCTCCAACTTGCTTTGAAGCTATTTCTGTGGCGTCAAACATAATTAAACCTCTTGGGTTGAGGGAAAGAAGGAGATCTTTGATCTCATCAATACTAGGTATTGGGAATCTCTCTAGGAAGGCAGACTGAGGAGGCACTATGTGACTGTTTGAAATTATGGTAGTCCTTTCACTAACATAGTTCGCATATCTCATGGCTTCTAAAGGCTCCATTGCAATTAACAAGTCAAGAGTACCTTCCAGTATGAGAGGACTCTTGACTTTTGGTCCAATTCTAATTTCAGTATGAATGGAGCCGTATCTCTGGGCAAGTCCATGAACCTCGCTTTGAGCGAAGTTCAATCCCTTTTCGAGGGCAGTCCTTATGATAACGTTCGTTGCAAACAGAATACCCTGGCCTCCTACGCCTGAAACTATCACATTTATCTCATCTTCCATTTTTACTCAACCTCCTCTAGCCACGATTTTGCTCCTCCTGATGGTTCTATCGCGCCGAACGGACAGATAGCAACGCAAGATCCACATCCAAAACAGACCGAGGGGTCTATCATCATCTTCTCTCCAGTATCGACGAATGCAGGGCATGCATAGGTGTTAATACAAACCAAGCAATGAGTGCATTTTTCAGGGTCGACTCGGAAAGGTACAATCTTCTCTCCCTCCCTTCTCTTTCTTCTAACTGTGAGAAGAGCACACTCCCTCTTGGCTATTATTACCGAGAGGCCTTCTCTGTCTAACGCTTCTTTAAGAGCACTTTCCATCTCCTTGAAGTTGTATGGATCTATTTCCTTTACAAACTCAACCCCCATCGATCTAACTAGCTTGCCTATGTCAATCATGGGTGCTTCTTCACCCATAGCATCTACGGGGACTCCTGGATGGGATTGATGTCCTGTCATGGCTGTTATCCTGTTGTCCAGAATGACTGCTACAAAAGTGTGCTTATTATGAATAGCGTTTATCAGAGCAGGTATTCCAGCGTGGAAAAATGTTGAGTCTCCTATAAGAGCCACAATTGGCTGATCCGTCGCAATGCTGAAACCATTAGCGAAACCGACTGAAGAGCCCATTGCGTGTGTTATATGTTCTATTTCAAATGGCTTTTGGAATAGAAGAGCATAACATCCTATATCGCCCACATAAATTGTGGGCCTGCCAGAAGTAGCCCTTCTAATGGAATAACCTGTGGCTCTATGAGGACAGGCTGGACAAAGGACAGGTGGCCTGCTAGGAACTCTCTCGAGAACTAATTTAGCCCGCCTTTCAATTTTTTCAAGATCTAAAGGCAGAGAATCACCTCTAATCTCAGATAGGGCTTTAACAACTATCTTCGGGGTGTATTCGGCCACTCTAGGAAAGTGACCAGTTAACTTTCCTATAATTTTCAGATTTGGAGCGCAGTCCTTAGCCAAAGCTTTTACTTGATTCTCTAAGAAAGGCTCTAACTCCTCTATGACTATCAAAGTCTCTAACTCCTCTATGAAATCAGAAACAATTTCTTTTGGGAAGGGAAAAGTCAAACCTAGCTTCAATAACTTGGCCTTTGATCCTAGTCTCTTGATAGCCTCCCAAGCATATGAATATGAGATCCCAGAAGTAATTATCCCTAAAGATGAGTTTTCCTCTCCTTCTAGCTTGTAGAACCTCGAATCCTTTCCAAGATCTCTTTCAATACTTTCTAGCTTTTGAAGAAGCTTTTTATGATGTTTCCTAGCGATAGCACCGACCTGTAGATACTGGTCGAATTCCTCTGGCTTAAAATTGCCTTTACCCTTGCCCTTTTTGATCTCCCCAAGCAAAACGGGGCCTCTTGAGTGACTAACTCTTGTCGTAGTCCTTAAAATAAATGGTATCTCATATCTTTCAGAGAGATCAAAGGCTTCTTTTGTGAAATCCTTGGCTTCTTGGGAATTTGATGGCTCCAACATTGGAAGACCCATAGAAACTGCATAATACCTGTTATCTTGCTCATTTTGAGAACTATGAGCTGATGGATCACCAGCATTAACTACAACCAACCCACCTTTGGTTCCTGCATAAGCTAGAGTAAATAGAGCGTCTGAGGCGACGTTAAGGCCAACGTGCTTCATACACGTTAGCCCCCTTAACCCAGACCAAGCCGCGGCAGTAACTACCTCTACAGCAACTTTCTCATTTGTTGACCACTCAAAGTACACGCCAATTCTTTTTGCTATTGCTCCGAGAGTATCGCCTATCTCTGTACTTGGCGTTCCCGGATAGGCAGCAGCTACGTCTAATCCAGCCTCTAAAGCACCTCTAACTATTGCTTCATTCCCCAGTAGAGCCTCCACTCTGCCAGCTGGGGCTAAAACACTTAACATATCACACCTCCCATGAAATCCCTTTATGAGAAAAAAAGTTAACTCACATGGTAGGATGAGATCTTCTTTCAGCCCATCTTACGAGAGCTGCCATGGCAGAAACAGCCCTTTCAGTATCAGGATATACTGGAACTCCATGTTCCTTTAGCAAAGCCATGGCTTGGCTTACATTCTCTCCTCCTATCATGGTTACAGTTATTGGTTTGTTACTGGTGTGAAAAACTTCTGTAACTACATCAGCTATCTTAATAGGGTCGCTTACGGCCGTTTCACAGTATAAGGCAATTATACAATCCACTGCTTTGTGCTTAATGGCGGTTCTCAAGGCCCCCCTAAACTCCTCGTGAGTTGCCATACCAGTTAGATCAATTGGATTCTTAACGCTTCCGAACTCAGGCATATATCTCTTAAACTCCTTCCTCAAATCTTCTGGAGGATCGAAAACTTCTAAGCCAGCTGCCTCACAAGAATCTGTTGCCATAACCCCGACTCCACCACCATTAGTGACTATGACAACCCTCCTTCCTTTAGGGATCTTAAGAGCTGAAAATGCTAAGGCCCAATCAAAAGCTTGCTCTAGATTTTCAGCTCGCAAAACACCAGCTTGCTTAAATGATGCCGAATAGACTACATCTGAGCCAGCCATCGATCCAGTATGAGACGAGGCAGCCACCATTCCTTTCTTACTTTTACCAGCCTTAAGTACAATAATTGGCTTAAATTGAGTCGTTAAACGTGCCTCTTGCATGAACTTCCTTCCATCGGCAATACCTTCCATGTATATCAGAACTACGTTGGTATTCTCATCCTTTCGAAACCAACTAAGCAGATCTGAATCATCAATATCAGCTTTATTTCCTACGCTTACTACTGCTGAAAGGCCTATCTTCTCAGTTACTGTCCAGCCCATTAAGGCAATTCCCAACGCTCCCGACTGTGTAATAAAAGCTATGTTTCCAGGCCTAACGTCTCTAGGTCCAAACGTAGCATTTAATCTGGTTGGAGAATAAAGTACACCGAAGACATTTGGACCAATTATTCTTATTCCAGCTCTTCTAGCTCTTCGAATAAGGTCTTCTTCAAGCTCTTTGTTTCCCACTTCTGAAAATCCACTAGAAATCACAACAGCAGCCTTTGTCCCCTTTTCAGCTAATTGGTCAATAACGGGAGGGACAAACTTCGCAGGGATTGAAATTATCGCCAAGTCTATGGTTCCAGGTACATCTAAAACGCTATGGTAGCATTTGATGTCCAAAATCTCATCTGCCGCTGGATTTACTGGATATATTTTCCCTTTGTAGCCATACTCCTTTATGTTACGCAATATCTCGTAACCTATCTTCCCTGGGGATCTTGAAGCTCCTATTATCGCCACTGATTTTGGTTTGAAGACGCTGTCCAATGCCTCGGTCATATCTGATTTCCGCCTTAACAAATGGTCCAAATATTTAACTAAAGCTTTGCCCCAGAGGTGCCATTAAACTCTTCTTCCCTCTTTTTCGATGTGTATTCAAGAAAAATGATTTAGGATCTCCTTTTCTAAATCTCAATATCAGATTATTTAACATCAATAGGTTTCAAAAGGCACTTGATGAACTCGCTTATTGCTGGAAAAATTGATGCACATTCTAAGTCTGAGGATATTTAAGAAGTCGTTCATGTTGTCTCAGACACGAAGGCTTCCTTTTCTTAAGAATCCTTTGAAAAAGCGTAAAAGAAAAACCATTTATAATTGTGGCGCCCCGGCCGGGATTTGAACCCGGGTCTGGGGCTCGACAGGCCCCTATGCTAACCGGACTACACCACCGGGGCTCATCTGAGTGCAAACGGAGGGCGTATATAAAATTTTGTTGGCTAACTTTATTCATCTTCCTTAAAAATATCTTTTAAATCTATTTTTGGTGGGAGAGGGATTTGAAGAGGAAATTCAAAAGATACAGATTGAAATCAAGTGAAAGCCGAGATCTTGTAGAAGCTCTCCTTCAGAATTGCCCAGAACTAAGTTCTCTATTCCCAAAAAAGAAAGTAAGCCTGGAAGTGGTTGAGTTCCAAACAGCAAAAGGATTACAGAAGGTTTTTCTTCTAGAAGGCTCTCCTGTTTTAGTGGAGCTCTACAATAAAGAAGTTGTTCCTTACATCGACGCAGCTGAGCAAATCAGCCTTAGACTTCCGAAAGTAATTGTCGACCTCGGAGCCGTCCCTCACATAGCCAATGGAGCAGACATAATGGGTCCAGGAATAGTCAAAGTTGAAGGAGAGGTAAAAGAAGGTAATCTAGTGCTGGTAGCGGATGAAAAATATGGAAGAATAATAGCCATTGGTCGCGCTTTGAGAGACAAAGAAGAGCTGAAAAACAGAGGGAAAAGCGTAAAGAACATACATTATGCTGGAGATGTTTTCTGGAAAATTGTTATGGAACTTAGAAGCAGGTCAAAGAAGTAGAAGCCCTACTTTCTCCTCGTCTTCTTTAAAGTCCTTGTGTAGATCTTTTTCATCTTTAACGAGTCTTCCTCGAGAAGTGGGCTCTCTGATATAACTAGCCATTTCACATCTCTCTCAACCATCTCAATAGCTAAAGGTCCAAAATCAGGACCATAACCAGATCCAAGCTCGTGATGCATTCTTTCCCCCCTGCCTGAGGCTGTTAGTTCTACTTCTGTGAAGTGAACGACGAGGCCATTTAAGGAGCCCAATCTTCTTTCTATTTCATCTAGTATTCTAGAGTAACTATCCCTTCCTTTGATAGACCCCCCCTCTCTGGCATGTATGTGGGCAAAATCTATCGTTGGAAAAACCCAATCCACCTCTTCTGCCATCCTTAAGACCTCATCCAGAGAGCCAAGCTGAGAAGGTTTCCCAGTTGTCTCAGGACCTAACTCCACCCGTATGTTCTCATCCTTTAAGCGCCGAACAAGCCCATCTAGGCCCTCTATAGCGAGTCTTAAAGCTTCTTCGGGATCCCTCTTACTATAATATCCTGGATGAAATGTAATATGATTGGCTCCAAGAGCTTCTGCAGCTTTTGCTGATAAATACAACCTCTCAATACTCTTAGTCAGCTTTTCTTCGTCTCTGGAAGCCAAATTTATTGCATAGGGGGCATGAATAGTGAGCACAACATCTTTCTCCTTGGCCTTCTCTCCAATTTTTTTGAGTGAATCAAGCTTAGTGGGGACCCTTCTCACTGCTTGATACTCCATAGCCCCAAGTCTTAGCTTATATAGGTAATCAAAAGCTTCTTCCTTTGGACAACCCATTGGAAAGCCAGCTGGACCAAACCTAGTTCTATCTAACTTCACGCTATCTCCCACTAATGATGTACTAAAATAAGCATAAATCTAACCCAATACCTAGACCAACTATTAAGGGTTGTGTTATTAAGACAACAAGTAAGAAGTTATTTAGAGTTCAAATAGGGAGCGAGATAGGCGTTATTATTTCTAACGCGTTAAATGAACGAGAATAAGGAGCTATCTCTGGTTATTACTTGTTGTTTTTCTAAGGGAGGATTTTTAACCTAAATCTTAAAATACCCATAACGAGAATAATTAATTGCCGCCCGGCGCCATGGCTCTGGGCCTGACTTAGCGGGCAGGGTGACACTGCTGGGAGACGGGCCCCATTTAGCCCGTCCTCAGCGACCCTGGCTCGCAGGACTTGGCCCATCGATCGCCGGGCGGCCCATTCTTCTTAAACTTCATGGGGTAGGTATAGGTGATGTGGCTAATCAGGACCGACATACTGACAGCATTTCAAAACGAGGAGATCAAATCATCAATTCCAAGATATATCTCAGTTGTTAAGAACCAGAAACCCGCGTTATTCCTAATAGCTTCTAGATTTCCTATTGATCATCCATCTGACAAGGAAGATTTATGGTCGCTGCACGATGAACTCATGAATGATTTTTGGGAGTTCGTTGATACTTTTGATAGCATGGACTTACCACCCAAACCCCCTTATTCCCTTCTTGATTTAAAGACAGACATCGCTAAGAGAATTCTGACCTCTTGTGAACTATGCGAAAGGAGATGTTTAGTAAACAGGACGAATGGAGAGTTGGGTGTTTGCAGAGTCGCTGAGAAACCAAGAGTCTCGACATTCTTCATTCACATGGGGGAGGAAGCGCCCATATCCCCTTCAGGCACAATATTCTTCTCCTCATGTAATTTTAGGTGCGTCTTTTGTCAGAACTGGGATATATCACAGAACCCGAAGTCTGGTCGTTTGGTGGATTCATTAGAGCTTGCAAACATGTTTGTTACTCTAAGAAAGGAAGGCGCAAGGAACATAAATCTTGTTGGAGGTGAGCCAACCCCCAACATACCAACAATCTTAGAGGCTCTTAGGTTAACTGACGTTAATGTACCAATAATCTGGAACTCTAACATGTACTTGACTCCAGAATCCATGAAACTGCTAATAGGACTTGTAGATCTATGGTTGCCAGATTTCAAATATTGGGATGAGGAACATGCTTTGAGTCTTAGCGGAATACCAAATTACACGAAAGTTGTCAGGAGAAACTTAAAGATGGCATACGATGCCAGGGGAGAGATGGTAGTAAGGCACCTCGTGCTTCCAAATCACATCGAATGTTGTACAAAACCTATCTTAAGGTGGATCTCTGATAACTTACCAAGAGCACTTGTGAACATTATGGCCCAATATAGGCCCGAATACAAGGCCTTAAGGTATCCTGAAATCTCAAGAAGACCAAATGCCGCAGAAATGAAAGAAGCATATAGAGAAGCTGAAAAACTGGGTTTAAGGTGGAGGTCTGTATCATAAAAGCGACTTAAGGGTCCCCAGATACTACAGACAATACCTTTTCCACTAACTCATTCAAGCTTCCATCATTAACTATGAACACGTCGGCCCAAGCTATCGCCTTTCCCATGTCAAATAACTGAAGCTCCTCCCTATCTTGCTTAAGGAAATCTTCGTAGCTCAAAGGCCGAAATTTATGCATCAGATCGAAGCCCTTTCTTCCTCTTTTTCTGATCCTATCAAACCGAACCTTCTTTGAAGCGAGAACGGCTATGGTAAGGACCGAATCGCCAAATCTTTTTTTGAATGCATCAATTTCCTCAATATTCCTTATGCCATTAATTACAAAGCCCGCTGGTCTCTGAGTTCTTTCAATCTCCTCAGCTCTCTTCATGCACAACAAAGCAACAGCTGCTGGGCCTAACTCCTCTCTTAGCTCAAGACCAACCCTCCTGAAATTTTCTCTAGTCTCAGGCAAGCCTTTCTCAATTACCCTCTCCCTAACCATCTCACTCATGACTATAACTCTGTAATTGCACTCTTTTTCAAGAATTTTGGCTGCAACATCCTTTCCAGAGCCTGGGAGGCCCACAAGTAGAATATATTTGTACTTTGGCTTCCTACATCTATGTCTCAAGATGACCCTCTAATAGAGAAAGTGAGTACTTATCACTTTTTTCTATCATGTCATCTATTGACTAAATTAGTATAAGAGAAGGGTGCGTTCAAACTTGAATATGAGACTTTTCATGATTAAGCTTTCTCTAATATCAATGGCCGATGGATTGCTCCCCTTTTCGGGCGTAGGTGTTAGATCGGCCATTTTAAAGGCGATATCTTCTGTAGAACCATTTGTAGCACGTTCTATAAGATCTGGAGCATTTCACATACATGTAACAAGTATCCTAGAGACTGAGTCGATTGACTATAGATGTGGGTCTCAGGACATTAACGTGACTAGAGGATCCCCGTATCACATCAAAATAATTAGCAACTCGAAGAAGTTGCCTCAAATATTGCGATCTTGGATATTTAGGAACCCTCGTCTTTCTTTAGGGGGAATCACATTTGACATATCTGACATGAGGGTCAATGAGGTTGATCTATCAGAAATACAAGAAGAAGCCCATAAAAACTTCAGGATCTACTTTTTGTCCCCTACTTGTTTTCATAAAGCTCAATCTCCTTATTGTTCTTTGTTTCCAGCAGCTGGATTCATCTTTCAATCTCTTGCGTCAAATTGGAGGAAATTCAATCCTGATTCTGATATAAATCCGAGACAGTTTAGACGCTGGGCTCAATTAAGCTTTGCGGAAACAGGATATGAACTATGCACATCAAAACCATTGAGATTGCCAGATGGAAGAAACACAGTCGGTTTTCTCGGATGGACTAATTATAAACACGTATTGCACCCTGGTTGGGCCGAGAGTGATCATGAGAAAATGCTAAAAACAGCGTGGTTATTGCTTAGATTTGGAGAATACATAGGCGTAGGGTTAGGAAACGCAGTCGGTTTTGGTAGAATTAAGGTAGAGCCCAAATAGTTAATTTTTTTCCTTTAAATCACTGGACTAGAGCAGAGTTCTGATGAGCTAGAAATATCATTACTTAAAATTGAACTAGAAGGGTAAGAACTTGGGCGGGTGGATCGTTGGTCTATATAAGAGCGTTCGTGGCTGTGGATGTTGAGGGACCTGAACTAGTTTCTAGAATTAGGAAAATTCAGGATAGTCTCTTGGAAACAGGAAGCGAGTTAAGATTGGTTAAACCTGAGAACCTTCACTTCACCGTAAAGTTCTTGGACAGGATAGATGATGGATTAGTAGGAGAAATAGAGAAAGCATTAAGAAATCTCGAGTTAAATAAATTCTCCATTAACATAGCTGGGATTGGGGCGTTTCCAAGTCATAGAAGGCCAAGAGTAATTTGGTTAGGAGTAAGAGAGGGCGAAAAAGAGTTCATTTCGTTGATGAGAAGAGCAGACGATGCTATTTCCAAACTTGGATTTCCAAGGGAGCACCGAGAGCCGACTGCTCACCTTACGGTAGCAAGAGTTAAACGCATTAGATCCATTGAAGCTATTAGAAAGTTATTCTCTGTTCTTGCAGACGTAGAAATAGGTAGGATGGTTGTAGATCACGTTAGGATCAAAAAGAGCACTTTGACCCCTAAGGGACCGATATATGAGACACTTGCTGAAATAGAACTGAAGTAGAAGTTTATAACACAGTTTTATATCTCTCATCTTGAAGAAATGAGAAAGTGTGTTCTAATTTTACTCTTATTGCTGCCATTTATTCTACAAGTTTTTGGACAGAAAAATGACCAAAAAACCCTGGTAATAAGGGTAAGTGGAGACATTACGCCAGGCATTGCTGATTTCATAAGTTCTGCTCTAGACCATGCAAACAAAGAGGGTTATGGGGCAGTCGTTCTCGTGATCAACACGAACGGAGGTCTTCTTGCAGCTACAGAGAAAATAGTAGACTCTATGGGCGAAACATATGCTTCCACAGCAGTATATGTTCCAAAAAATGGAAGGGCCTTTTCTGCTGGGGCCTACATATTGATGGCGTCCGATGTAGCGGGTATGGCCCAGGGAGCAACTGTTGGAGCAGCCATGCCAATCCCTCCGGAAGATAAAATTCTCAATGCGATGAGCGGCTGGATGAGAAGCCTGGCAGAATCGACTGGAAGACCTGCCGAAGTAGCTGACAAGATGGTTAGGGAAAATCTCGTTCTAACTGCGACAGAGGCGCTTAATGCTGGAATAATACAACACATATCCCCAAATCTCTGGACCTTCATAGATGATTGTGGATTTCCTGAAGAGATAGTTGAAATGAGGTTAGATTTGGGTTCTTATGTTCTAATTCTTATCTCAACTCCAGTAATAGCTTGGCTCTTGCTGGTTCTGGGAGGTCTAATTTTCATAATAGGGCTCAAGACTCCTGGACTTTTTATGGAGTGGGCCGGCGGGGTCATGGTTTTGCTTGGACTATATGGTCTCGGGCAAGTAGGGATAGGTCCTGGAGCTTTAGCACTGATACTTTTGGGCATCGCCGCCATGTTATTAGAGCTTAAAATGGGACACGGCTTTTTAGCCGTTGGCGGAATGGCTCTAGCAGTATTCGGCTTAATCTTGATGTATAGATCGGCTCCTCTGCTTAGAACAGATGCGGATATCTACCTTTTTTCCGCTGCTGGGATTATTATGGCGAGTTTAGTAGGATTCTATTTACATAAAATAAAACAAAGTCTATCTCTCAAGGAGATGTTGCTAGACCCAAAGAAACTTATAGGTGAGGAGGGCATAGTAAGGAGGAAAATACCGGCTGGCGGTACTGGGATAGTCCTGGTAAGGTCGGAACTTTGGTCTGCAACTTCAGAAGAAGAGATAGAAGAAGGTTCGAGAGTTAAGGTAATTGACATTAGTGGTTTGAGGTTGATTGTAAAGAAAATAACTTAGAACATGAGAAAAGGGCATCATTATAAGCGAAAAAGACCCTTAAAGAATAGGGGTGAGAAATACGCAAGCATTCCCCGTATCTTTAGGAACGATATTAACCTTCCTGATTGGCCTAATAGTTCTCGCATTAATTGCGTCTGCAATCAAGATAGTTCCAGAATACAAAAGGTTAGTAATACTGAGGCTCGGGAGTTTCTTAGGAGTAAGGGGTCCTGGACTGGTCTTCAGAATTCCAATAATAGATCAAATAATCTGGGTGGATCTAAGAGAGAATTACTTCGAAATTCCCCACCAAACTTGCATAACGGAGGATAATGCCCCTACTGACATAGACTTCGTGGTTTACTTCAAGGTTGTGGATCCTGCTCCTTCGGTACTCAACGTCGCTAATTTTAGGGGGGCAGCTCTTGCATTAGCTACTACGACTTTGAGAGCTGTTATTGGTGAAATGCAACTAGACGAGGTTTTAGCCAAAAGGGACGACATAAACCAGATTCTTAGAGTGAAGCTCGATGAGGTCACAGAGAGGTGGGGTGTTAAGATAACAAACGTAGAGATAAGGGAAATCCTGCCTCCTAAGCAGGTTCAAGATGCCATGATCAAACAAATGGCCGCTGAAAGGGACAGAAGAGCTATGATAACAGAAGCCGAAGGAAAGAAAACCTCAGCAATTTTGATTGCGGACGGAGAAAAACAAGCAGCAATATTGAAAGCAGAAGGCCAGAGACAAGCAACCATATTGAAAGCAGAAGGTTATGCAGAGGCTCTTAGGACCATTTTCAGCGTTGCAAAAGAGATAGATGTTAACACAATGAGGCTACAGTACCTGGAAACTCTCAAAGAGGTAGCAACCTCCCCTGCAACCAAGATAGTGCTGCCAATGCAATTGGTCGAGCTAGTAAGAGATTTCTTAGGAAAAGAAGAATGAATTAGCGAAGGATAAAATGAAAACGATTAAGAGAGGATCTCATGATGGGATAATTACACTCACGACTGATTTTGGAACAAGAGATCCATACGTGGCCTCAATGAAAGGAGTTATATTATCCATAGCTCCTGATACAACGATTATTGACATAACGCATGAAATAGAACCGTTTAATGTTTTACAGGCAGCTTTTATACTATACCGGGCAGTGCGCTGGTTTCCTGCCGAAACAATTCATGTAGCTGTCGTGGATCCTGGGGTAGGATCAGAAAGGAGGGCACTGGCAATTAAAACAAATCAATGCGTGCTAATAGGTCCAGATAATGGAGTTCTAATACCAGCAGCCAAGTACTTTGGTATCATTGATGTAAGAGAGATCAAGAAGAAGTTTTTGGATGAGATCAGTCATACTTTTCATGGTAGGGACATTTTTGCACCAGCAGCTGCCAATCTTTCTATAGGAATGAAATTCGAAGAACTAGGTCCTACCGCCTCTAATTTAAGAGAACTCGATTTTGGAATCATTGAATGGATTGATGAAGAATTAAGGGCAAAGATCTTGCATGTAGACAGGTTTGGCAATTTGATTACTAACATTCCCCGAAAGCTATATACAGAAATAGCGTCAAAGGAGACGATTATGATAAGTACCACGAGGAAGACATCTAAAATTAAACCAGCACATTCATATTTCGAAGGAAAACCAAAAGAATTGCTTATACTTCCTGGAAGCGGGGAATTTATCGAGATCTCATGCAACAAAGGGAGTGCCGCTGAACTCTTGGCCGTTAAACCAGGCGATACATTTATCCTGAGGTTCGGGTCATCTTTTTAATCGTCTCATGTCGGAGGGAGTGGGCTCACATATGTCAAGAGAAGAGCGTTTAATCCTGTGGTTCGAAGAGACTAACATGAAAGATGTTCCTTTAGTTGGTGGAAAGTCGGCTAGCCTAGGAGAAATGATATCTATGGGCTTACCAGTACCTACAGGTTTCTCAGTAACTGCTCATGCCTACGAGAAATTTCTAAAAGAAATGGGAATAGCTGAAAGAATCTATGACATAATCAAGGAGGTTGTTGGTGAAGATAAGACCCCTGAGAATTACAATGAAGCCTCAAGAAGGATAAGAGAGCTCATTGAGTCAACACCGATTCCAAAGGACGTTGAAGAAGCGATAAGAAAAGCTTATCGAGAATTAGAAGAGAGATTAAATATGAAGAACCCCCTAGTTGCGGTCAGAAGTTCAGCGACGGCAGAGGATCTGCCAGATGCCAGCTTTGCTGGTCAACAAGAAACTTTCCTGGGCGTTAAGGGCGAAGATGAATTAGTGGACAGGGTCAGAAAGTGTTGGTCAAGTCTTTTCACTCCAAGGGCGATCTCATATAGGGAGGACAAGGGCTTTAAGCATGAAGACGTCCTCATAAGTGTTGGAGTTCAGAAAATGGTGAACTCCCGTAGCGCTGGAGTTATGTTTACCATAAACCCTGTTACGGGTAAAGAGGATGAGCTAGTTATTGAAGCAAGCTGGGGGCTTGGAGAAACCGTTGTTGGAGGCAAAGTTACTCCAGACACCTATGTTATTGATAAAAAGACTTTAGAGATAAAAGAAAAGCATATAGGCGAGAAGAAAATAGAAATACTGTTAACACCAGAAGGAGGAACAATTGAGAGAGAGGTAGAAGAAGAAAGGAGAAAGATGCAAGCAATCTCAGATGAAGAGATAAGGAAGCTGGCAGAATACGGATTGAAGATCGAAAAACACTATGAGAAACCTATGGATGTTGAGTGGGCTGTTGATAAGGACGTAGATCCACCTAATAACATATTCATACTACAAGCCAGGCCAGAGACCGTATGGAGCCTAAAGGAGGCCGTGGCAGAGGAAAAACCTAGGGCAGAGGTTAAGGCAGAACCTATAGTAAAAGGGCTTCCAGCTAGTCCTGGAACAGCTGCTAGCGTCGCTAAAGTTGCACTAAGGCTAGAGGATGCTAAGGAGCTTATCAAAGAGGGAGACATTCTAGTCACGAGAATGACGTCCCCTGACTGGGAGCCTTACATGAAGATCGTTTCTGCAATAGTCACAGACGAAGGTGGTATGACCAGCCATGCAGCTATAGTTAGCAGGGAGCTGGGCATTCCATGTATTGTAGGAACAGGAAATGCAACAAAGGTTATGAAAACTGGAAAAGAGTACACGGTTGATGGTAGAACGGGCGTGGTCTATGAAGGAATTAGGGAAGACCTTATCCGCAAACCAGCTAGGGAACTTGCACCAGCGGCAGGAATCGGGTACGCTGGATTAGAAGTTCCTATAACCGCCACAAAGATCTTCATGAACTTAGGTGTTCCTGAGAAAATAGACGAATACAAAGATCTCCCAATAGACGGCATCGGTTTGATGAGGATCGAATTCATAATTGCTAGTTGGATAAAGATGCATCCTCTCGTAGCCATAGAGCGTGGTGAATCAGACTTCTACGTAGAGAAGCTGGCTGAAGGCATTGGCATGGTGGCTAGGGCAATCTATCCGAAGCCAGTGGTGGTTAGGTTGAGCGACTTCAAGACAAATGAATACGCAAAGCTTGAGGGAGGAGAAAAGTACGAACCAATAGAGGCCAACCCCATGCTTGGATGGCGTGGGGCCTCTAGGTACATATCTCCAACGTTCGAACCAGCCTTCAGACTTGAAGTGAGGGCCATAAAGAGGCTACATGATCAAGGGCTGAACAACGTTTGGGTCATGATACCATTCGTAAGGACGATATGGGAAGTTAAGAGAGTGCTCGAGATAATGAAAGAGGAAGGCTTAGAGAGAGGCAAGAACTTCAAAGTTTGGGTAATGGCTGAGATTCCATCTAACGCTCTTCTAGCCGAGGAGTTTGCGGAGCTTGTCGATGGCTTCAGTATAGGATCAAATGACTTGACACAATTAGTGCTTGGTGTAGACAGGGACAGCGAGGTTCTAGGGAGGGCAGGATATTTTGATGAGCGAGATCCAGCGGTCCTCAAAGCTATAAAACTCATAATAGAGGGAGCCCATAAGAAAGGGGCTACAGTAAGTATATGCGGCCAGGCACCAAGTGTATACCCCGAATTCACTGAGTTCTTAGTTAGAAACGGCATTGATAGCATAAGCGTCAATCCAGACGTTGTAGTAGCGACAAGAAGGCTAGTTGCCAGAGTAGAAAGAAGGATAATGCTGGAAAAAGCCCTAAACGGCTGAACTATTAGCTTAACCTACAACTTTTCTTGACTTAGGCAAGAGATTCCTTATGCGTTGACCATCATAGAGACCGGAGCCCAAATAGAGATCTTCAGACCTTACAATTACAAGTCCTCGTTCCAGTTTATTTCTTGAATTAACTTCAAGATCTTCTCCGTGCATCCACTTCTCAATTATTTCTGATGAGATCTCAAATACATTCTTCCTTGCTAGAGGTCCAAAGAGCTGAGTACCTTCTATGCTGAACATCAATCCAAAAGGAGTCTCCTTCAGTACATATATTCCAACAAGTTGTGCTATTCTAATTTTAGAAGCATCTTTCGTAGTAGCTCTATACTTTCGTTTTCCTGATTTTACAATTACATAAGGGATTTCTGTTATTCCATACCTCTCAAATAGTCTCTTCCTAAGTCTCTCTAATTCTTCTCCATCTAGAATCTTCCACAACCCATCATTACCTCTCTGGTTTTTCTAATAAACAAACAAAGAACCCAAGTGTGTCATTGTAGTGAGGATATATCCTAAGACATTTTGAAACACTACTATCGAATTTTCTACCATTCCATTCCAGAAGACCTGGCCTGAATCGAAGTCCCGGAATTTCAACTTGTAGAATCTCTGCACCAAGCTGAATGAGGTGTTGTACTACTTCTTCGTTCTCCTCTGGCTCAATAGTACAGGTAGAATACACCATCCGGCCTCCAGGCCTTAGCGAGATGTAACCAGCGGTGGCTAACTCTTTCTGTAGCTTTGAGAGGCGTAGCACAAGACGCATGCTCCACCTAATCAAAGGTCTCCAATTCCTTCTTGCCTCACCAACTGAGCTGCACGGAGCATCTAAGAGAACTTTATCAAACCTTTCCTTTCCAAACACTTTGTGAATGAATCTTCCGTCCAGCCGAGTTATCGCCACATTTATAGAACCCATCCTCTGTACATTTGAACTTAACACGTTTATTCTCCTCATACTTATGTCGTTGGCCACTATGACGCCCCTCCACCTCATCATCTCCGCCATTTGAGTTGTTTTCGAACCGGGAGCTGCCGCTAAATCTAGAACCATTTCACCTGGCTTGGGATCAAGTACTACCGGAGGAACCATCGAAGCAGCATCTTGCACATAAAACAAGCCCAATCTATGTTCTGCAGTATTTCCAATGTTTTCAGGTCCCTTAACTACTCTGTATCCAAATTCATACCATGGTACCCTCTCAACCTCCCAATCCTTTTCATGTAACCATTTTACTGATGTCTTCATAGGATTAAGTCTGATAAACGTTGGAGACTTCTGAAACAAGCAATTTATGAATTTCTCATACTCTGATCTCAGGAGTACCTTATATCTCTCCTTTAACTCCTTTTTTAAGTCCTGTACAGTTAAAGGCACTCTCCTCTCATCGATAAGCGAGGACATTATTCTAGACACCATTCTTGGTCTCGTTTAAAATATTCAGGCTTATCTGACCTTGTTACACTAACTATGTTCTTTTTCTAGAAGGGCAAGGGATGTTGAAGATCTGTTAGGAGAACTCTCTCCAGGAATAACCACACTTTGTGCACAAATAGATCCGGGTGGGGGGCTCATCAGCACTTCTGGTTTGTACCATCTGGAAATATGC
>QMVZ01000006.1 GCA_003661365.1 Thermoproteota archaeon
AAGTAGAAATAACCTATCAAGCTTCTATCTCCTCGATTGTACTGATTTGATTCGACCACCGATCTTCACTGATATTTTGTAATAAATTGGTAGAGAAGAGTATCTAAGGTGTTAGAATGAAGTTAATCGAGATAGAAAAGTATAGAGTGCTAATGACCGGCAATGAAGCGATAGCTAGAGGTCTCATAGAGGGAGGAGTAAGCGTCGCAACAGCCTATCCTGGAACTCCTAGTAGTGAGATATTGAGCGCCCTTGTTAGAATTTCAAAGGAAAATGACTTACCAGTTTACGCAGAATGGGCTGTAAACGAAAAAGTGGCCTTTGAAATATCCTTCGCTGCCTCATTGTGTGGTTTAAGGGCAGCGGCAATAATGAAGCACCTTGGTACGCATTGGATTTTAGATCCCCTAGCGGTTTCTGCGGTCACAGGGATAAAAGGGGGTCTTGTTGTAGTTTCTGCAGACGATCCTGCCCCCTTGAGTTCTCAAAGCTCAACAGATACCCGAAATCATGCAAAATTAGCTCACATAATAGCTGTAGAGCCCTCTGATCCAGCAGAAGCAAAGGAACTAGTCAAAGAAACAATAGATATCTCAGAGAAAGTAGGACTCCCAGCTATTTTCAGATATACAGATAGAATTGCGCACGGTAGAGCGCCAATAGTTTTGGGCGAATTGAATGAAGGGATGCGTAAAATAGTACCTAACTTCAAAAAAGATCCAGACAAGCTGGTTTCAATCGCACCTAATGCAAGAAAGAACATCCCTGAGTTGTTCAAGAAGTTGGAAAAAGCTAAAGAGCTTGTATCCAAGCCTCCATGGATAATTAGGGAGGGTTCCTCCAGCGGAGAATTTGGTATAATAACTTCAGGAAGCCCATATCACGATGTAAAGGAAGCCCTCTCTTTAATGGGAATCGATGAAGTTCCTCTCCTAAAATTATGCGTATCCAATCCCTTGCCCGAAAAACCCATATCAGATTTCTTATCCAGCGTAGATGAGGTTTTAGTTGCTGAGGAACTGGATCCAATTATAGAGTTAGAGGTATTTCGGATAGCATTTTCAAACGGTATCCCGGTTAAAATCTATGGGAAAAGCACTGGACACTTAAAACCTTATGGAGAGCTAACTACAGATAAAATACTCCGCGCTCTCCTATTAATGCAAGGAAAGAACCTCGATTCCATGCCTTCAAAGACAGTCGCAGGAGATGTGCCAAGAAGGATACCTCAGCTTTGCTCCGGTTGTTCTCACAGAGGTGCCTACATTTCGATAAAGAATGCCCTTAAAAAGGCCTTTGGAGGCCGCGGGATAGTTTTGGGAGATCGTGGATGTTACAATCAAGGGGGAAATCCTCCCTTAAGAGCAATTGACACGGCAATTGCCATGGGCTCCAGCATCGGAATGGCTGTTGGTTTGGCGAAGTCAGGACTCAATGAGCCGATAATCACTGTAATTGGAGATTCTACTTTCTTCCATGCAGGGATACCCCCACTAATTGATGCTTATGTACACAAAGCCCCGATAGTTGTAGCCCTGTTAGACAATTCCTGGACATCTATGACCGGTCATCAGCCCAATCCGAGAACAGGTAGGAATGCAATGGGCGATCCGGCTCCAACTGTCCTTCCAGAGAGGATAGCTGAGGGAATAGGCATTCAATTCATCCAAGTAGCGGATCCTTATGATATCGCCGAATCTGAAAAGGCAATAATTAGAGCCTTGTTAGCTGCAAAAGAAGGACCCGCGATGGTTATATTTAGGAGAGAATGCGTCCTTCAGGAGCTTAGAAGACTTAGAAAAGAGGGAATTCGACCGGAACCACTTAAAGTTGATCCAACAAAATGCACTGGATGCCGTACATGCATAAAAATAGGATGTCCTGCTCTAGAATTCAACTTCACCACTAACAGAGCGAGAATTATAGAGGAAAAGTGTGTGGGATGCTCTATTTGTGCCCAAATATGTCCATCTAATGCCATTCTACCCAAATCCAGGGAGGTGTAGAGGTATGAGGAATGGAGTCGTTAGCATTATACTGGGAGGGGTTGGGGGGCAGGGACTAAGAGTAGCCTCTAGAATTCTGGGCGAGGCAAGTGTGCGAGCAGGCTTCGATGTGAAAATAAGAGAAAGTCATGGTCTTGCACAAAGGGAGGGTTCTGTTGTAAGTCATGTTAGAATAGGAAAAGAAGTTCACTCCTTCCTCACTCCACAGGGAACTGCTCAAGCTTTAGTATCTTTAGAGATGTCAGAAGGAGCCAGAAATATCGGATATTTGAGACCTAATGGCGTAGCTATTCTCAATGATAAACTGCTATATCCTGTATCTTACTACACGGGAGAAGCTGTTTATCCGAATAAGAAATGGGTTCTTTCGGCGTTCAAACATTATGGAGCAAAGTTGTTTCTGATAGATGCAGAATCTCTGGCCAAAAAGGCTGGAGATTTAAGATCTACTAATGTTGTTATGTTGGGTGCTCTGGCAGCATTAGATGTGCTGCCTTTTTCCTCTAAATTTGTTTTGGAGGCCGTAAGGTCCGTAATTCCTCATTCTGTTGATGTTAACGTGAGGGCTTTTAAGTTAGGTATAGAAGCCGCGAGGTCGATGGATTATGAGACCTAATAGGTCTGTTGGTATAGTTGGATGGGGGGCTTATGTTCCAAAATATAGAATAACCTCTAAAGAACTTGCCAGAGCTTGGGGAAAGGATTGGAAGAAGTATGCAGCTAGGATCTTGGTTGAAGAGAAAAGCGTTCCAGGAATAGATGAAGATACATTCACGATAGCCTATGAGGCGGCCAAAAATGCTATTAGAAGAGCAAGGGTAGATCCTAGCGAAATTAAGGCCGTCTTTGTAGGTACGGAATCTAAGCCATATGCTGTAAAACCAACTGCAACGATGCTTGCAGAGGCGCTTATGATAGGAGGAGAAGAAAGGCTCACCCTTGGAGCAGATTTTGAGTTCGCTTGTAAAGCAGGATCAGAGGCGATGCAGGCCGTTATAGGCTTGGTTGGTTCCAGAATGATAGACTATGGGCTCGCTGTAGGAGCAGATACAGCACAAGGAGCTCCAGGCGATGCACTTGAATATACAGCATCTGCCGGCGGGGCTGCCTTTGTGATTGGTACAGAAGACAAATCTGTAGCCAGAATTGTTGGTACCTGTTCCTATGTTACAGATACTCCAGATTTCTGGAGAAGGCAGTTAGCCAAATATCCCTCACACACAAGTGGCTTTACAGGAAAGCCAGCTTACTTCACTCACATAATAAATGCATCGAAAAAACTCATGGAGGAGATGGGCACAAGTCCGAAGGATTATGATTATGTGGTATTCCACCAGCCAAACGGGAAGTTTCCACTTAAGGTTGCTAAGATGCTAGGCTTCACTGAAGAACAAGTTAAACCAGGGTTGATTACTCCCTTTATAGGAAATACCTATAGTGCTTCCTCCATGATAGGGCTTGCCGCTGTTTTGGACATAGCCAAACCTGGTGAGACGATACTAGTCACCTCTTTTGGTTCGGGTGCAGGAAGCGACTCTTTCCACATCGAAGTTTCCGATAGGATAGAAGAGGTCAGAAATTGTGTGCCTAGAGTGATAGACTTCATCAAAAAGAAGGTCTACGTCGATTACGCGATCTATTCGAGGAATAGAAGGATGATAATAATGCCTGCAGGCATTGGAGACTACTGAGGTGAAGAGTTTGCAGAAACCAACAATCGCTGGAGTTGGCTTCACGAAAATAACTGCACACTGGAAACAGAGTTTAAAGGATCTAGCATCGGAAGCAGCTGTAAAAGCACTTAATGATGCCGGAAACCCTGAAATTAACGCCATCATCGTAGGAAACATGCTGTCTGGCATTATAAATGGCCAGGAAAATCTTGGCAGCTTGGTGGCAGAAAGCATAGGACTTAGTGGAGTGTCAAGTGTTAAAATCGAGGCGGCATGCGCATCTGGATCAGCAGCAGTTATGTGGGCGTGCTTAAGCGTTCTTTCAGATCTTTTCGATTCAGTTCTTGTGGTGGGGGTAGAGAAAATGACTGATGTTACTGACAACGAAGATGTGACCTCGGCGTTGGCAACTGCTGCAGATTACGACTACGAGGTTTTCTTTGGAGCCACTTTTCCCTCGTTAAATGCAATGATAATGCGCAGTTATGCAAAAACCTACAATTTGTCTCCAGAAGATTTCGGATACCTTCCAATCTTAATGCACAAGAACGCTGTGGATGTCTCCCATGCACAGTTAAGGTTTCCGATAGATATGGATGGTTATCTTAACTCTCCAATGGTATCAGATCCTTTGAAATTGTTTGACTGTGCCCCGATAGGAGATGGAGCAGCGGCATTAGTAATAACGAAAAAAGATGGGGCCAAAAACTCAGACCATCTTGTTGAAATAGCTGGTTTTGGTTCAGCTACAGATACTCTTGCGACATACAGAAGAGAGGATCTGTCTCGTCTTAGGGCAGCAGAGCTTGCAACAACGAGGGCCTTATCTATGGCGGGGCTGGAGTCAAAGGATTTTGACATAGTTCAGATACATGACGCCTTTAGTGTGATAGGATACCTAAATCTTGAGGCTTTAGGTATCGTAGAAAGGGGTAAAGCCCACGAGTTCGTTGCCTCAGGGGATGCCGAGAGATCGGGCGCTCTTCCAGTCAACCCAGAAGGAGGCTTAAAAGCAAGAGGTCATCCAGTGGGTGCTACCGGCGTTTATCAGATAGCAGAACTCGCTTTGCAGCTATCAGATAGGGCAGGACCTTCACAGATCGAGAATCCAAACGTAGGGGTTGCGATGAACGTGGGTGGAACGGGCTCTAACGTGTTTGTTCACATTCTAAGGAGGGTTGAGTGAGATGTGGGCGTATAGGTTGAATATCCCAAGTCACTGGAGGCTTCTATCAGAGAGATATAGGCTTGCTGGCGGTTATTGTGAGAATTGCGGGCATAAAATGTTCCCAAAACAGAAAATATGCCCTAAATGTGGGTCAGAAAAGATAAAACCTGTTGAATTACCTAGAAGGGGCAAAGTAATCACGTACACAATAGTTCAAACACCACCCAGAGGATTTGAGTATTATACTCCTTACATCCTAGCAATAATCGAACTCGAAGATGGAACAAGGGTTTTCGGTCAACTAACAGACATAGAACCCTCAGAAATCCAAGAGGGGATGGAAGTTGAAATGACTATAAGAAAAGTAAGAGTTAGCGGGGAGTCTGGCGCCATAGCTTACGCATATAAGTTCCGTCCATTGGAGTAAAAACAAAACCCCCTCCAAACCTTTTTCTTTACAAATAGTAATGCGGTAGTGATATGCCATTATCTTATAGAGGTTGTGCTAGAGAGCTACTTCAAGTCAAAGGTATAGAGGACTACGATCTAATCCGCATTATTCGTAGAGACGGAGTGGAGTTAAGCGGAATCTTAATACCCAGAGCCAAGCTGGAAGATGACAAACATATCGTCTTAAAACTTAGAAATGGGTATAACGTAGGAATCTCGATAGAATCCATTTCAGAAATAGAATTGCTGAGTAAACGAGGCGAGATAAGAAAGGAAAAAGGAAAAATTACTCATGAAATACCTGTAGGAAAATTACCTAGGGTTCCTCTGATAGTTACTGGAGGAACTATAACCTCAAAGGTTGACTATGCGACTGGAGCAGTTAAACCATATGAAAGACCAGAAGAACTACTAGATCTTATTCCAGAAATATCGGAAATAGCAAACCTCTCATATATCCCACTTATGTCGATCTTTAGTGAGAACATGACTGCCCAGCAATGGATAAGGATCGCAAAAGAAGTCGAAAAGGAAATAAACTCAGGATCAGAGGGGGTTATCATCGCACATGGAACTGACACAATGCATTTTACCGCAGCTGCACTATCCTTCTTGTTAGAAGGGTTGTTCAAACCGGTCATCCTTGTAGGTGCTCAACGCTCGATAGATAGGCCGTCTACAGATGCGGTTCTCAACTTATTTTCAGCGGTTAAAATGGCTGTGGAGGGCCCCATAGCTGAATCAATGATAGTAATGCATGGGAGTCCTTCTGATGATTATGCTTATGCAATAAGAGGAGTTAGGGCAAGGAAAATGCACACTTCAAGAAGAGATGCATTCTTGAGCATAAACGAGCCGCCCCTTGCGAAAATAACCCGAAAAAGTATTGAGATAATAAACAAGAGTTACAATAAGAAGCGCAAAGATGGGGAAGTAAAAGCAACAGAAAAAATGCAGGATAGAGTCGCTTTAATATATTCTTGGCCAGGAATCTCCCCCGATTTCCTGGATTTCATTGTAGAAAAGGGATATTTTGGTCTTATTTTGGCTGGAACTGGCCTTGGACATGTTCCAACGGTTCTCATTCCCAAGATAAGAGAGCTAACAAAGGATGGAATTCCTGTCGTAATGACATCACAATGCCTTTTTGGGAGGACAAATTTGAATGTTTACGAAACTGGACGACTTTTGCTCGATGCTGGGGTAATACCAGTAGGAGACATGCTGCCTGAGGTAGCTCTAGTCAAGCTAATGTATGTAATGGGTAAAACAAGCGACATTGACGAGATAAAGAGGATGATGGGGGAAAACCTTAGGGGAGAAATTAGTAAGTTCCTAAGTATAACTGTTTTTCCACCAGGGAGAGGTTTCTAATGTTTGACTACCGGGCTCTCGGTCTGAAAGTAGGAATAGAGATACATCAGAGACTAAACACCCATAAACTCTTTTGTAACTGTCCTTCTCTTCTCAAAGAGGAAGAACCACCTCTTTGGTTTAAGCGCAGGCTTCGAGTTTCAAGGAGCGAACTTGGACTAATAGATCCCGCTGCTAAATTTGAACAGCTAAGGGACAGGGAGTTCTTGTATGGAGTTTACCCTGACACCATATGTGAAGTAGAGTTAGATGAGTGTCCTCCCCTTCCTATCAACGAGGAGGCTTTGACCACCTCTATAGAAGTAGCTCTCATGTTAAAAATGAGCGTGATAGACGAAATTCACGTTATGAGGAAGATCGTAATAGATGGAAGCAACACCACAGGTTTTCAGAGAACTGCACTGGTGGCTGTAGGTAATGAGAATAGCTACATTGAGACAACCTACGGTCCTGTAAGGATAAAAACACTTTGTTTGGAGGAGGAATCAGCCTTTATAGTTGAGTCTACACCACTTAAAGCCAAATACAAGCTGGATAGGCTAGGGATACCTCTAGTGGAAATAGCTACAGAACCAGACATCTGGCACCCAGAACAAGCCAAAGAAGCTGCTTTAAGGCTCGGAAGATTACTCAGAGCCACAGGAAAGGTTATGAGAGGTATTGGCACAATAAGACAGGATCTCAACATCAGCATCTCCAAGGGAGCCAGGCAAGAAGTGAAAGGGGTGCAAGAACTCAATGCCATACCTGAAATCATAAATCGAGAAATCCAAAGGCAGATTTCGCTACTAGAAATTATGAAAGAGCTGAAAGCAAGAGGACTATCTGATGATGCCTTTAACGGAAGGATCTTGGAGGTGACGGATCTGCTACGAGAGGTTTCTACAGGCTTCGTTAAAAGAGCCATAAGCCGAGGCGAAAGAGCTTATGGAGTTCTACTCCCTTCAATGAAGGGAATTCTAGCAAAGGAGATTCAGCCAGGAAGAAGGTTTGGAACCGAGTTGTCAGATTACGCAAAGGTCTTTGGAGGTGTTGGAGGAATTATTCACTCAGACGAAGCCCACTCTTATGGTTTTGAAGAAGATCTCATAGCGAAGATCTTGAAAGAGTTAGGGGGCGGATCGGAAGACGCATTTGTACTTGTTCTATCATCTGAAAAAGTGGCCAAGCTCGCTCTTAATGCGGTTTTAGAAAGAGCTAGGCTAGCACTGAGGGAAATTCCGACAGAAACTAGAAAGCCTCTTCCAGACGGAAATACCTCTTTTTCGAGACCCCTTCCAGGTTCAGAGAGGATGTATCCGGAAACAGACATTCCTCCTATAAATTCCAAAGCAATCGTAGAAAAAGTATCTCAAGCTCTTCCAGAATACCCAGAAGATACAATAGCTCGTCTCATAGATACTTATGGAATAAGTCAAGAACTTGCCGAGTTGCTATTTGACAGCTGGAGATTCAAGTTATTCGAGGAGATCGCTAGCAACTATCCAAAGATATCTCCAAGCTTTATAGCAACTACTCTCACCTCTACCCTCACAGCTCTAAAAAGGGAGGGAATTCCCATAGAGAAGCTGGAAGATCGAACGTTCATAGAAATATTTGCGTATCTAAATGAAGGTAGGTTGGCAAAAGAAGCAATACCGGAAGTTCTAGCTGAATTAGCCCTAGACAAAACCGTTTCATTGGAAGAAATAGTTTCTGAGAGATACATGACAATGGAACAATTAGATAAAATCATAGATGCCAAAATAGCCGAGCTCCAGAGGGAAATTTCTGAGAGAGGCGAGAGGGCATACGGAATGTTAATGGGTAGAGTCATGGCAGAGGTAAGGGGAAGGATAGATGGGGCTGTAGTAAGCAAGAGGGTTAAGAAAAAACTAAGTGAGTTCCTCCAAAAAACTCAGAAATAATCCAGGAGTGAACCCCTTTTTACTCCAGACATCACTTCCCTGAAACTAGTACCTAACGCTCCAAGTAACTGACCAAAAGTTGTTTCCATGATCTCTAAGTACTTATCCAAGTCTAAATCTTCTTTCTTCGCAAACTCAACGGGTTTAACTCCATTTTTATCTTTAGTTTTAACGAAGGAAATGACAGCTCCTGGCTGTATTCTTATACCTTTTCTCCTTTCTAGCATCATGGCTGCCTTCACATGTTGAGGTGTAGTCTTAACGTAGCCATCCGTGGGTTTAGTTAACATGACTTCAAAGGCAACCTCTTGTAAAGAGAACTCACCTCTTTCAAGTTTATCGCACCATCCCCTTATGACAGCAAAAATCTCTTGTTTAGCGTTTTCTAGATCTTTCTCGTCTCTAACATCCTTAAGAATGGAAATTACATCTTCAAACGCTCTTCTAACAAAGGCAGGAATGTTCCTTTTCTTTCCTAACAAACCCTTTATTTCGACGCTACCATCTTCTAAAACTCCGAGATAATTCTTCTTAAGCTCAGAAAGAATAACATACCTGTACACTTTATCTAGTTCTAATTCTATCCCCAATTTTTCATGTATTTTCTTACAGAGTTCCTCTATCTTCTCTTTTGGAGCGTTCTCAACGAATAAACTGTCGGTATCACCATAAATAACTCTCAGCCCCTCTTTCTCGGCTTCTTCTATCGAAGCCATTATGGCCTTCCTACCAATTGCAGTAATCATCTCTGCGGTGGGAGGAGAGTATAGTGGAAAGTTTTCGTATCCAAAAACCCCGTATGAGGCGTTAAGGAGTACTTTCAATCCTCTTTGAACAGCACCATACCAGTCTCTCTCTGTAGGGCTCTTCGTTGGATCCTTTTCTATCCTCTTATACCATCTAACTCTAAGATCTCTTATCGTTTTAATGAGGTCTGGAATTATCCCTAAGCCCTTTCTACAGACCCAGTGTGGTAGATCCTCCACTGGTCTATTAGTTCTACAATCTTCATGTGGACAGTTTATCGTCTCAAAACTTATTCTCCAAGTCCCAATAATGCTTGGATACATGCTGGCGAAATCCAGTACCGAGACATTGAAGTGAGGGCCTGGAACGGGCTCCAATACAAGAGCTCCCTTGTACTTTTTCCCCTCAATAGTTGCCTTGGTGAACGTTTCTCTTCCTCGAATTGCTTGAATCTCCTCTGGATTTGGTATTAACCAACCTCTCCTCCGATATTCGTAAAATATCATGTTTGAAATCCACTTTGATATGCCGTATCTTGCTACATCCTCAATTGTTAGCTTTGAAATCCTTGAAAACACAAACAAGAGCCTAATTAGAGAGTTGTTATCTATTGTACCAAGTTTTAATGTTAAATATGCATCCTGAAAGGAATACTCCGCTAATTGCTCTGGGGGAAGATCTGGAATGTTAGATTTATCCACCTCTATTTTCCTCTCATTTAATAGTGCCTCGGCTATTTCATCAAGAGTAGCCCCGATGTATGCATTGTTGAAAATGTATACTCTAATGGAAGAATTCCTAAACAATTTGTAAAGATCTATGTGAATTCCTGTTTCAACTGTGACCTTATCCCTTTCCTTTTTTATTATATTAGACTTAATTCCAAGTTCTTTTGCCCTCTCCGCTAGATAAGGTAGATCAAAATCATCACCATTAAACGTCAAAATTAAGGGATATGAGCTAATTATGTTAAAAATTTCCTTAATTAGTTCTTCCTCTCTCTCATGAACTATTATACTTGCCCCTAGATGTGTCTTACTTTTCTCAGGAGGTCTTCCTCTTTTTAATAGATGGACTTGCTTTAATCCATCGTTTCCACTGAGTGAGACGGAGATTATTGGCCATTTGGCATCTTTAGATCTGGCAATCATCCCTCTTGGCGAAGCTACCTCGATATCTAAGGCAAGAATTTTCAACTTAGGAGCTGGCTGCCTGAGCAAAGGTATGAGTCGCTTAGCAAATTCCAATTCTTCTTTTCCACCAGACAGAAGTTCAATTATTTGTTGATCTTCAGCCTCAAACTTACATGAGAGTTCTACTTCATTTGGACCCTTTATCAAGTATAGAGCCCCTGGTTCTAATCCAGTATCATATATGTAGCAGTTGTAGTACTTGATGTTTGCTTCCCACACGCGATATCCCTCAGATTTAAGCGTTTCTCTAATGTTATTAGGAGAACCACCAATTGCCAGGGGATCCTTTGCTTCTACCTTAGTTAGTACTACGTTTCTATCCTCTAATACATTGAACTTGTTGACGCTAGTAATCGAATGGACTCTAGACATCAAGTTCTGCCCGAGGATCTCTTTAATCCTTTCTGGAGGAGCGTCTGTTAGAAGATAGGGCCTATGACCAGTCCAATCGATCATAAAAAAGATCTCTTGTCTTTCGGGATCGAAAAACTTGAGTCTAGCAGCTTTGGAGTTTCCTTCATAATCCACTGAGAGTAAGTATGCGTTTCTAATCATTAAGACACTAATATCTAAGTCTCCTATCGTGCTTTTTAGGATTCCCTTCGTAAATTCACGAAACTATCTTTTAATATCGGATTTGCTTTTGCAAGAGGATAGGTGTTAAACATGAGAAAGCCCTTAAAACAATTGACTATGGTGCTCTTTTTGTCTCTAACGATCTCTCTCATACAAGCACAAGCTCAACCACTTACTTCTGGAGAAAGCATTGTAAACTTAGAAATCCTTCAAGATAATTCGATAGAGCTAAGCGGGGTTTGGAGTAAGCCTATTCGACCTTGGGAAATAGCCTCATATCTTGCCAGAGGAATACCCATGTCCTCAGATCTAGTATATGTAGGAAATTTATCTATAGTAAGGCAAGAAGGTGACAGCAAATTAAGAGGGAAATTAATTGCTACAGTCTATCCTAGATTAAACCCTCGCGAGGTCAGACCCGATATCATCAAGGAGTTCCAAGCAAAGAACCT
Source organism: Thermoproteota archaeon (assembly GCA_003661365.1). Taxonomy (GTDB): domain Archaea; phylum Korarchaeota; class Korarchaeia; order Korarchaeales; family Korarchaeaceae; genus QMVU01. The sequence goes on from QMVZ01000006.1 coordinate 11,547, forward strand.
GCTTACTAAGTCGAAAATAGTCGATCTATTGGCAACACTTTATGGCGAAGATATGTTAGTGTTTTATGGCATTGAAACAGAGCTGAGAGATGTAAACGTTACTTCATTGCTATATGGAAACATCACAGTTACTATGCTAATGATAAATGCAACTGTTGAGAGCTCAGCAAAATTCATAGAGTCTTTAGACTTAACTTTCTTTGCAAGAATGGTCTCTGAAGATCTCTACGTTATAACATATTCGGCGAACCTATCAACCTCACCCATATCTCCATCAGCAAAAGAAGGACACTTAGTTCTTGATTTAGAGCCAATTGTTAACTTTTTCCCTCCAGATACCATAGCACTGCTAAGGTTGAATTTAACCAACTACTCTCTAAGACTTATTGGAACCGATCCCGAGGCCACTTTGTTAACTTCCCAATATGCTGAGATACCCTTTATCCCCATAGAAAAAGGTACATTAAAGTTGTACTTTGAAAAAGTTGGCATATCTTTATTTATCTGGATTTCAATTGCACTATCGCTTGTTATCGTAGCAATCGTAGTAAGTACTAAGTTTTTCAGATTAAGACTTGCAAAGCTTCTACCATTCAAATAAAGAAACTTAGAAAGCCGTGTCTTGCTAAAGTTGCAGGAAAATTTGAAGGAATTTCTATCTTTTAAGGCATTTAATGTCCTGTTAACTCAATCAAAGGGCTAGATTGCATTTAATTGAATTATGCTTCTAAGAAAATCAAGATATACGGAAAATAATGCTCTTTCTAAGAGTTATTTGAAAAATACTCTTAAATAGACAGATCTCCCGCCTAGTCAAAACTCAGGAAAAAGGGTTTAACTTTTAAATACAATAAGCCAAGAGTTGTCCGGCGAACCCATAACTGGGATAGTGGGATGTACATTGCCAACGTTTGGATATTCATATCAAGAACTCAAGGACAATGAAGCGCGAGCATCAGGAAGAGACCTTAGAGTCTCTTACAAAGAGATGGTTGAGCTTTTGGCTGCTATAAGGGGATTAAAGCTTGATAAAGCGAGACAGTTGCTGGAGGATGTGGCGTCCTTAAAAAGGCCCGTGCCATTCAAAAGATACGTGAAGGGAGTGGGACATAGAAAACAGCTTCAAGGCTGGAAGATTGGAAGATATCCGGTCAAAGCAGCTAAAGTTGTATTAAAAATTCTAAAAAATGCGGAGTATAACGCAACAAATAAGGGGTTGGATCCTGAACACCTATATGTAAAGCACGCAGCCGCTCATAAAGGACCCAAGCTCAGAAGATTCTTCCCTAGAGCATTTGGTAGAGCAACTCCAAAAGTAGAACAACTTGTTCATGTAGAAATCGTGGTGGAGGAGAGAGGATGAGCGAGAGAGCAAAGCCTGTTTACAAAAGAATAGTTGAAGAAGGATGGCTAAAGGCAAGACTTCAGGAATTCTTTGAATCTACCTTAAGGACTGCAGGATTCCACAAAGTGGATGTTGTGAAAACTCCTATAAGAGAAGTTGTAACGATCTATGCTGATAGACCTGGAATCGCAATCGGTAAAGGTGGCAAGCGAATTAAAGAGATAACTGAATCAATGAGAAGGGAGTTTGGTTTCAAAAACCCATATCTGAGAATAGAGAAAGTTGAAGAACCTTTCCTAAGCGCTCAAATAGTTGCCAATTATATAGCAAGGAGGATCTTAAAGGGCGAAAGACATAGAAGAGTTGCCTTTGCGGCACTCCGAAGGGTTATGATGGCTGGAGCTGAGGGAGTAGAGATTCGAATATCCGGGAAGTTCGGGAAAAGAGCTAGGGAAGACAGATTTAGGGCAGGAGTCATTTATCGCTGTGGTGGAGATTATTTGGAGAATGTAGAGTACGCTGTGAGGAACATACTCTTGCCGCAAGGCTCAATGGGAATAAGGGTGAGGATAGCAAAGCCGGGAACGAGATTGCCGGGCAAACCCACGATAAAAGAAGAGGAGATAGAAAAGATATTAGCGGAAATATCTCCTAGAGAGGAAGAAACTGAGGAAGAAGTCTCTGAAGAGGTGATTGCTGAAGAAGAAAAAATCTCAGAGGAGGTAGAAGAGAATGCCAAAGATGAAGGCGGAGGAACTGAGAAACCTGAGCAAGGAGGAGCTTGAAAGAAGGCTAAGAGAGTTAAGAGAGCAGCTATTTTCCCTTAATACAAAGTCTGCACTTGGCACATTGGAAAAAACCCATATGAGAAAGGAAATAAGGAGGGAAATTGCCCGAATCCTTACTGTAATGAGGGAGAGGGGCTTTCTTTGAGGAGGTTGCTTAATATGAAAAGATCAGATCTTCCATATCATGAATTAATAGGTCTCAGGACCAGAGTTGTTTTCTCACCAGATCCCACACAAATAGGGATTTCTGGCAAAGTAATTGATGAAACAGCGAATCTTCTCATAATAAAAACGAAAAATGGGAGAGTCAAAAGAATACCAAAGAAAGGAAGAGTATTTGAGTTTTTCATTAGGGAGAGTAAAGTTGTCAAACTTAGTGGAAAGGATATCTTAGGAAGACCTGAGGAGAGGGTGAAGAAATTATGAGGAAGCTTCCTGATTACATAATCGAAGATGTGGAAAGGCCATCCGTGGAGTGCAATGATGATAAATGTCCTTGGCACGGAAATATCTCTCTTAGGAAGAAAACGCTTATTGGCCGGGTTGTATCAACAAAGATGACTGGTACAATAAGCGTTGAGATATCTTGGTTGAGATATGTTCCAAAATACAAGCGGTACGAGAGGAGAAGGAGGAAAATTCATGCCCACATTCCACCATGCCTAGCAGTCAAAGAGGGAGATCTAGTTAAGATAATAGAAGTTAGAAGGTTGGCCAAGACAGTAGCTTTTGTTACATTAGGTAAAGTAAAAGGTAAACAGTAGAAAATGAGCAGCTTTACACCTTACTTTTTCTCCTTATTCCATATCTAGTTGTGTCATAAAAGGGCATCTTGACTATGTTTACTGAGATCTCTCCCTTATTCTTAACAATTAACTGCGTACCTACCTCAGCAATTTCTGGAGGGACATAAGCCATAGCAATTCCTCTCCTAACGGTAGGACTGAATGTTCCGCTGGTAACATGTCCAACCACCTCGCTTTTCCAGAGAACTGAATCTCCTCTTCTCGGAGCCCTTCTGGATTCACTTAACAGACCAACTCTGATAATTTCAACTCCTTTTTCTTTTTGTGAAGCAACGACTTCTTTTCCAATGAATTCTCCTTTTTCCATAGAGACAGCAAACTCCAGACGAGCCTCTACAGGGGTAGTATTTTCGTCTATATCGCTTCCATAAAGACACATGCCAGCTTCCAATCTCAATATGTCTCTAGCTCCCAATCCGCAAGGTTGAACTCCCTCATCATGAACTAAAGTTTCAAAGGCATTCTTAGCCTTGTCAACATCCCAAAAGATTATCTCATATCCATCTTCACCTGTGTATCCTGTTCTGGAAATTGAAGCTCTAGAGCTAAACGCAATTACTCTTCTTCCTCTATACCTCCGGAGATCCAAGCCCTCCTGAATGTATGGTTCAATAATCTCCTCAGATTTAGGGCCTTGCACTGCTAGCATTACAGTTTCAAAGGTTATGTCCTTAACCTTCACATCGAGGTCCCATTTGTTTATGAGATAATGTAGCCACTTCAGTATCTTCTCCCTGGTTGCTGCATTAGTAACTTCCAAGTAGACGTTCTCTTCAAGTCTGAGGATAACCTCATCGTCTTTGATCCCTCCACTCTCATTGAGAAAGAGTGTATATCTGGCCCTACCAGGGGTAACGTCCATATCATTTGTTGTTGCTTTTTGTAAAAGCTTTACAGCATCTTTACCCTCAATCCAAAATCTTCCCATGTGAGATACATCAAAAACGCCGCAACGATTGCGCACAGCCAAAGTTTCCTTCAAAGGCGAAACATAGTATAGCGGTAAATGCCAACCAGCAAATTCCATAAACTTAGCATTCATTCTAGCTTGAATTTCTTTTAGCGGAGTTTCTAGGAGCATCGATGCTGTTGATGTGACTTAATGTTAAAATTCTATGCCATCTTTAGGAAGTATGTGTGACTGAATATGAAAGAAGGAGAACTCATTGAACTGCTTTCTGGCATTGTAGGAGCTGAAAATGTCCTTACAGATGAAATAGAGCTCGCATCCTACTCCTTTGATGCTTCTAATATAAGAGGTCTTCCTAATGTGGTTGTAAGACCTTCAAATAATGAAGAAATTATCGAAATAATGAAAATAGCTAGCGAAACAGGTACTCCAGTAACGCCACGCGGCTCTGGCACATCAATAGTAGGAGGTTCGGTTCCAATTAAAGGAGGAGTCGTTGTTGATTTGCTAAGAATGAACAAGATAATTGAAGTAGATGAAGATAACTTGTTAGCTACTGTAGAGGCCGGAGTAACCGTGTCTGAGCTTAATAGAGTCCTTAAAGATAATCTTTTCTATCCTATAGATCCAGAAATAAAAGGTATTTCCACAATAGGTGGCATTTTAGCAGAAGATTCGGCATGTCCGCTTTCAACAGATTATGGAACGGCAAGAGACAATGTTCTTGAGATTGAGGTAGTGTTACCCAATGGTAAAATAGCTCATCTTGGAACCAAGGCTCCCTCTAAGCAAAGGCACTTGATTGATTTCATAATAGGATCGGAAGGCACTCTAGGAATAATAACAAAAGCAACTGTAAAACTTTCTCCCAAACCCGAAGCGAGATATGGGTTTTTCATAAAGATGAGCGATAGTTCTGATGCTATATCTATTGTACAAGAGGCTGAAAAGAAAGGAATAAGGATATCCGCATTTCAGGCCATCTACAGGGATGCACTCAAGGAAATAGGGGAAGAAGTGAGTGCTGATTACATAGACTTCGTAGGACTAATAGAGTTAAGGGGAGATCCGTTATGGCTTTCGTCTTGGGTTCCAAAACTGCGAGAGATAATCTCTGAGTTAGACCCTGTAGAGATTGAAGAAATTGAAGAGGAAGGAATTGAAGGGTATTGGAGCAAGGTGTCGGTTGTACATGATGTAATGAAGACAAAGGGCATGACTGGCTTATCTATAAGCTTCACAATCCATAAGGATAAGATGAGGGACCTTTTACAGAGGATAGACCAAGCATCAATGAGGCTTAACTTACCATCAATAACGACGTTCCATCCCGCTCTTGGATGGATAATAGCAACTTTTCTTTTTGGACCAGAAGAGAAAAAGGAGAGTGAAAGGGCTGAAAAGGCAATTTCATTTGTCGGAGAAGAGGTTTCCAGACTAGGAGGCTCTATAGGTTTCGGAACTGGAATTGGAGTCTCAATGGCTGATCAGTACTTCAAATCATCTCCTGATGCCGTAAGATTATTAGTCATGCTAAAAAGAGCACTAGATCCAAAGAACATAATGAATCCTGGAAAGCTAATCCCTTCGAGGGAGATATAGATGAGTGTTTTTCCAGAGTCGCTGTTAAAGAGCCTAGATCTCTGCATAAAGTGTGGTGCCTGTAATCATGTGTGTCCCATCTTTATATCACAAGAAAAAAAGGAATTCTTAGGACCAAGAGCCTATCTTCAAATCCCTAGGTTAATTGAAGAAGAACTAGAGATGTCGGTTGATTTCATAGAGTACGCTTACGAATGCACAATGTGCGGCCTTTGCGACAATGTTTGTCCAGTCGGTATTCAGATTTCAAAGCTCATATTGGCAGTTAGAGAAGCCTTAATTGATCAAGGATATGTTCCACCTCGACAGGTAGCTAGCATGCCAACAAAGCTATCTGAAGAGGGCTTGGCTTTTGGAAGCAGGGAATTAAAGGCAAAATGGCTTCCACCAGATTATCAGCCAGGAAAAGGGGATACGTTTTTCTTCTCTACTTGCTTATCAAGCGAAATTCCTGAATCTACAACAGCCGCTTTCCATCTTCTTAGACGATTTATGGAGATAGAAACTATTGGAAGAGAAGAATTGTGTTGCGGAGCTTTCCTGAGGTTGGCAGGGTATAAATATCTTTCAGAAGGAGCACTAGAAGAGTGTGGAAATCAGCTGAGTTCCCATACTATAAGAAAACTTGTGGTTCTCTCTCGTCCATGCCTTGATTACATTAAAAAATTAAGTGATTTAAACGTGATTCATGTAATTGAGGCAATTGGAGAAGCAGTAGAAAGCGGAAAACTTAGATTTGCTAATTCAAAGAAGGAATTGAGTTTAGGAATGATCGGTTATTGCGATTCATATGATCTGAACTATATGGCAGAAGACATCCTCTCTCAGATAGGAGGTATAAAAATCATCGATATGCCTTCATGGGCAAGTTGCGGGGTAGGCTCGCTCTTGTCCTTTAAGGCCGGAGCTAAAGGAATAAGAGGGCACTTTCTGAAGATATTTCAACTGGCTAAGGAAATGAGGTTGAATTCCTTGGTTTTCTTGGACTCTTCCTTGTACCTAATTGGAAGAGAGATATCTAAAGGCAAAACTAAGGTTCGTATATATGATGTTCCACAATTTCTTTTAAGATTTCTATAACATTGGTAGGACATCCAACGCTTAAGTACTCAAAACCAGATTTTTCCACAGATTTTCTTTCAAAGACGTGTTTCCCATCGAAAAATATCGGATTTTCTCTACATAGTGCTCTTACCTCATCTAGATCCATTCTAAGGAACATGGGGTGCTCTGCACCAACAACTACACAATCCACTCCTCTTACTGCTTCCTCCAAACTGTTACAGATTTCACCTAACTCCTCAGGCATCTCCTCAACTAGCGGATCATATACAGTAATTCTAAATCCTTCATCCTTAAGTTCATGTATAAGTTCGAGTACGGGGCTATTTCTATAATCTCTTACGTTTCCTTTGTATGTTATTCCCAAAATAGCGATCAATGATTCTTCAGGACTCTTTCCTCGACTCTTAATCGCATTTGTTATTATCCTAGCGGCATGTTTTGGTAGTTTTTCGTTAAGTTTTCTTGCTGCCCAAATGAGACTCAAATTGACGTTATTATTAGAAACAGAGCTGAGCAAGAAATATGGATCCTTTGTCAGACAACTTCCTCCAACGCCTATTCCGGGCCTTAAGATATTCACTCTTGGGTGGAGGTTAGCAAGAGCCCGTACTTCGTTTACATCGACGCCAAGAGCCTCACATATCAATGCTATAGCGTTGGCAAATGCGATATTAAGATCTCTATAGGAGTTTTCAACTAATTTAACAAGCTCGGCCGTTCTAGCGTGTGTAATCCTTACACTTCCTCTTGTAAAGCTAGAATAGAGTGATGCGGCCAGTTTACCTGAGGACTCATCAATTACTCCAATTATGCGATCTGCTTCCATAAGTTCTCTAAGTAACCTTCCAGGCATGGCTCTTTCTGGACAATACGCTAGGAAAATATCCTCTCCAACAAAGAAACCTTCTCTCTCTAAAAGAGGTAATATTATTTCTTCCATCGTTTTAGGTGGAATCGTGCTTTCAATAACAAGAAGAACAGGCAAATACCTTTCTTTTATCCAGGGAAGGATTAGATTCAAAGCAGATAACAGATATCTGAGATCTGGCTTACTATTTGGCTTTATTGGTGTTTGAACCGCCACTATGTAGACATCTTTGTTTTTTAAAGCCTCCTCGGCCTTGCTCTCAGGGAAATATCTGCCTGATAGAAGACATTTCTTAATAAGATCCTCAACACCAGGCTCAGAGAACTTGGTTCTACCCTTTGTGAGGTTTTCAATGAGCTCTACATTGATATCAAATCCAACAACGTGATATCCGGCTTCGCATAGCAGAAGAGCCAGCGGTAAGCCTATGTATCCCTGACCTAATACTGCTATTCTTGCCCTTTTTTCTTGGATTCTGGAGAGCAATGATTCATATCCGTTCAGCTCTCGCATTCTTATCATGATCTCTCAAAACAGAGCTTTTTAATGCTTTTCCAAGAAAGCAATGAAATCGATGAAATCGAAATGGCGTAATTCAGATGAGCTTAATACTAACCAAGAGCAAGATACTCCATAAAAATTCAAAAAATAGACCAAAAAGAGACAGTTTTAGGGTTCTTATTATAGAACTAGAGTTCCTCTTTGCTCCCTAATCTTCAGTCTGGTGAGATACCCTGCTATACGGTTCCTGTACTCCTTGGACTTAACGTCAACAACTTTCGCAACTAACATTTTGTTGTGTTCAAAATCAGTAGTCCAAAGCTCTGGATACTCTTTGATGAGCTTATATGCTATTCTCTTAATGGTTCTCTCTCTTACAGTACCCATGTGAGATCTACCTTTTTCACACTAGTTTAAGACCTGAATTTAACTCTTATGCTTTCAAACATGAATCACATTATGTTCTAGAAACATCCGATATTGTTCATATTTAACATAAGATTTTCTGATTGTAAAGGAATAAATTTGCTAAATTATTCGACTATGTCTGATTCGTGGTTTCACACAACTGATTTATAGTTCATCGATTGAAGTCACTGGATGAGACATGGGAAAGCAACTTGACTTACTGCGTGCCAAATACCTCCCTTTGATTGAGCAGGAAATAAGAAAGTTCTTTAAAGAAAAAATTTCTACACAGAAAGACGAAGTCGTCGTTAAATACTATGAAGAACTCTCTTCCTACATTTTGAGGGGGGGTAAAAGACTTAGACCGCTTGCTCTGATTTCCTCATATTATGGCTTCAAGAGTAGACAAGAGGGCAATATCGTAAAAGCATCGATTTCTGTTGAGTTATTGCACAACTCCTCCTTAATTCACGATGACATAATGGATGAAAGTCTCAAGAGAAGAGGAGGTCCCTCTTTTCACTATCAAATGGAGGACTGGTCACGTCTTTCTCAGAATACTCCGCCTCCAAGAAACGCAGGCATCTCTATAGGAATCCTTGGTGGAGATAGTCTCATAGAGCTGGGACTAGAAGCCCTCTTAGAATCTGGTTTCCCTAAAAATTCCCTAATAAAGGCAGCATTCGAATATTTAACGGCATATAGGAAACTGATTGAAGGCCAGCTCCTAGATCTCTACCTAAGCACAGTCACAATGCCCACAGAAGAAGAAGTGATCAGGATGCTTTCCCTCAAAACAGGAACTCTATTCTCTGCCTCGCTTGTGATGGGTGGCATACTGGCAGGAGCTCCTAGAAAAGCGTTAGTCTTCCTTAAAAACTTCGGTCAAAGAGTAGGTGTAGCTTTTCAGCTTCAAGACGACATACTTGGATTGTATGGCGATGAAGAGGTGATAGGAAAGCCAGCGGATAGCGACGTTAAAGAAGGAAAGAGAACCCTCTTAATAGTCAAGACATGGCAACTGGCCGATGAGGTGAACAAGAAAAAGCTGCTGTTTATTCTTGGGAACAAAAATATAGGTGCTGATGAGTTAAATTACGTTAGGAACATCGTCAAGGAGCTTGGAGTGCTTGATTACACCAAAGAAACTGCTTTAAATCTCCTAAGAGAGAATGAGAGAGATATAGAAGCCAACAAGAACCTATTTGAAAGGAATTTCGTTGAATTTCTTAGAGAATTGAACGAAATAGTTGTCGCGAGGTCTTTTTAAATGACTTGGCTACTATTAAACTTGCCTACCACCACATGACCCAGGGTGAGAGAGGACGGCGTGGGCCGATCTTTGATCCCTGGGACTAGTTGGTAGGCGAACAATCTCAATGATACTTTCATTTAGATTGTATTAGGGTGGACGATTATCATGAATCAGTATGAGCCTACCCCCTCTCATAAGTACTTAGCAACATTTAGTATAGAGGTGAGGGGAGTAGTAGAGCCGAGTGATGTAATAGGTGCGATTTTTGGTCAAGTTGAGGGACTGCTGGGCCCAGAGCTTGAGCTCAGAGAGCTTCAGCAGTCTGGTAAAGTTGGAAGGATTGTCGTTAAACTCAGACGCAGGGACAATCATTCCGTTGGTATCATAGAACTTAGGTCAAATCTCGACAGGATAAGAACAGCTTTGCTGGTAGCTGCCATAGAGACTGTAGATAAGGTTGGCCCTTATCAAGCCTCCCTCTCTTTGCAAAGAATAGTGGATGAAAGAGAGAGCGATAGAGAGAGAATAAGGAGAAGGGCAATAGATATTCTTAGACATTGGGGAGCCAAGGCAGAAGAGAGCTACAGGAATCTGATAGACCAGGTCGTTAAAGAAACGGCAACCATGCGATTGACTTACTATGGACCTGAAAAGTTGCCTTGTGGCGTTGGAGTGAGGGATTCTGGAGAAATTATCGTCGTTGAAGGAAGAGCTGACGTTAACAACCTGTTACGATATGGGTTTGATAATGTCATTGCGATAGGGGGAGCTGTCGAAAAAATTCCTAAGAGTCTAGTTGAACTGATCTCCAAGAAGGAATCGATAGCTTTTGTAGATGGAGATCGAGGAGGAGAAATGATTCTAAGATCTTTACTGGAACAAACCGATATAGACTACGTAGCGAGGGCCCCCAAGGGAAAAGGAGTGGAAAATTTAACAGCAAAGGAGATAAGAAAAGCACTTTCTTCTGCAATCCCTGCAGAAGAAGCTAGGAATCTCCTTGGCTTGAAACAAGCGAAAGAAGAAGTTAAAAAGGTTGAACCTCGCCCACCACGTACATCTGAAAGGATACCGCAGCCATTGATGCAATTCTTCAAGGAAGTGGAAAATAAACGAGAGGCTATTCTCTTAGATGAAAACCTGAAAGTGATAGCCAAAGTACCAATTAATTCCCTTTATGAAACGCTCGACGATTATGAGGGAGTAAGATACGTAGTTTACTCTGGAATTATAACTCAAAGGATAATAGAAAAGGCGTTTGCTGCTGGAGTCAAGATGATAGTTGGTGGTAGCACGCATAACATAACGAAGATTCCCGCTGGCATAAGGGTTGTGGCCGCTGGCTGAGTAAGCATGAAAGTACTTTCATTAAACGCGAAAGAAAAGGAGTTAGTGATCAAGATAGAGAAGTTAGAAGACCTATATTGGCTAACCGGAATAGTAGAACGAGATGATCTCGTTACAGCTGTTACAACCAGGAAAATAAGAGTTGGAGGAAGAGAAAGCAACAAAACAGAGCGAATTCCAATGAAATTAACCCTGCGAGTAGAGAAGATAACGATAGATCCCTATTCCTACAGGACCAGGATATCAGGCATCGTGTTAGAGTGCCCCGAAAAATACTCGGTTAAGGGGAGGCATCACACTATTAACGTAAAAGAGGGATCTATTATAAGAATAGTCAAATCTAAGTGGCATCCATCTTTCTTAGCCTTGCTCGACAGAGCAAAAGAGGCAAGTCTTAAAGCAACAATTCTTCTAGTGGCTATGGATGAGGAAAAAGCTGTTGTTGGTAGTGTTGACGAGTATGGACTAAGAGAATTGGCTGAAGTAAAATCAGAAATTCCATCAAAAGGTGCTGGAGACTTAGATAGATCTTCGTACGAAAGAACCTACTTTAAGAAGCTGACAGATATAATTCAAGAATATCTAGATCGTTTTAGCGCAAATGCACTTATAATAGCAGGTCCGGGGTTCATGAAAGAGAAATTCAGGTCTTACCTAACCGAAAAAAGACCAAGTATTGCTTCAATAGCAAAAATGGGACACGCCTCATCAGCCACGATAAATGGTCTTGAGGAAATTCTGAAGAGAGGGGAGTTCAAGAAGCTACTTCAGGAGATTTCACTAACTTTACACTCAAAACTTGTGGAGGAACTTCTATTCAGAGTATCAAAGAGAAGAAACCTAATTGCTTATGGGCTTGACGATGTTGAGATGGCTGTAAATGCAGGAGCAGCGGAGAAGGTACTTATACTTGATAAATTACTCTTTTCGCCGGAGAATAAGGCAAGAGTCCTGGACATATTGGATATGTGCGAAAAGACAAAGGCCGAATTTCATATACTAAACTCAAGAAGCGAGCCCGGTCGCTTATTACATAACTTCGGAGGCATTGCTGCATTGTTAAGGTATCCTATTGCTTAGGCAAAATTTAGGATAGGAGTTCTAAGATGAGGAGAAGCAGTGCTCCAGCCGTTATCAATCTCCTTCCTTTGTAGGAAAACAGGTCGCTTGCCCAAAGAACAAGTCCTATAATCAATATAGTTCCTCCTAAAACCTTTCCAAGGCCCATGACTGCCCCTTTAACGGTCAGCAGAAGTTGTTCCAGCTCTTTGATAAAGCCATCTATAACAGGACCAAGATCGATTAAGGGCTTCGCAAATACCTGGTTTAACGACATTGAAAGCCCTAATAGCATAGCCGAAAGCACTAGAATGAAGTTTTTTATCCTCATAGACCCTCCGTTATCTAGCATAGCAGTATAGGAGTATTTACTTGGTCCTCATATGAGACCAGCGAGCCGCCCTCTTGTACCCTTCCTTCTTAACATGATCTTTCTTAAAGCGGACTCGAATGTCTCCCCTGGCTGAAGCCGGTATTTTAGATAGACTCCCGTCTTACCCTTTTCTCTTCGCTTTGTAAGAACTCTTACTCGCTCATCAATCACTTCCTTTGGAATACCTAGTATGTCGGCGACAACACTTTCTTTTCCCACAACAGAGACCTCATAATGACCTTTTTCAAAAGGAAGGATCAGAACAAGTTTTTTGTTTACTCCTGGAACTCTCACATCTTTTTTTAGTTTATGGAGGTCTATACTTCCTCCAAACTTATAAAACAGCTCTTCCCTTTCCTTTAAAGGAGATAAAGGGAAGGAAATTGTGAGATTCTCTTCATAATGGAAATAGCCCTTAATTGCACCTATCGGCGTTGATTGAACAATCTCCTTGTACAGGGGATCTCCCAGTTTCTCGCTCAGGAGATCCTCTATAAGAGATGGGAGGGTCGGCCTTAATACGACTATATCGACATCACTTCCCTTTCTCACATCTCCTCGGGCAATACTCCCATATAGTATTCCTTTGATGCCATCTTGGAGCAAAAGCCCCAGTATCACAATCGCCCTCTTTCTAAGTCTTTTTAGAAAAGACCAGTGTTCCTTATCGTATATCACAACCTTTTCTGGTGTTATCAACGGATGCATTCATGTTTACGACGCAACAACCAATTTAATTTTCTTGTTAGAAATGTTTCATGGGGTAACTAATGTTATGCACAGTTTGCAAAGAGAGAGAAGCCATTTTCTTCAGAAAGTACTCTGGAGAATACCTCTGTCTTCAATGCCTCAGGAAATCGCTTGAGAAGAGACTCAGACAGGCAGTTGGAAAGTATTCTCTCCTCAAAGAAGACGATAACATACTACTGGTTCTCCCAGGACTTGAAACAGAAAAACCCGCGGTGGAGATCTTCTTAGACATGGAAAGGAACTTTCCAGGCGTCCTCATTTCTTGCTTAGCTCTCAGCAAGGACTCCATAGAAATTGCCACGGAATTTGGACTTCATTTGGAGAAAAACAGCGTAATAACCCCTTTAACTAGGTGGGACTTAATTGTAGAAGCTTCTAAATACGCGATTCAAATATCAGAAAGCAGAAACTTTACAAAAATAGTAATTCCTCTTTTCCTTGATGATGCAATTGGTCTATTTTTGCTAGGAGCCTTGAAAAATTACCCACCTGCATGGGTGATAAATGGGAGAGTTTTACTTGGAGATCAAACAACAGAACCTCCCATAGTAACGCCCTTCTTCCGTATACCAACGGAGGAAGTATTGCTTCTCATAGGAAAGGAGTGGCGGCCAAGTGATAAATTACTTCAAAGCATAAGAGAACTAGAAATTGAGTTTCCGGGCTCAAGATTCAATATATTGAATTCTTATCATAACCTCTTCCTAGGGAAGAACAGATAATAAGAGATAAAGAAGCGCTCAGCATCAGGAACGGTGACTTTTTACATGGATCAGAAGAGCTCGAATTTAATAGAGAATGAATTTAGTATAGAAAATTTGCCTCTTAAGGCGCAGAAGGCTTTATTTCTGAATAAGATTCAATTGATTTAATTTTGAGTGAACGTAGGGTGTTATCTAAATTGGTGGCATTCTTTTTATAGATCCTCTCTTCAATGGGTTATTGAAATGCCTAAGAAGAGAAGAAACAGAGGTCGAAGGCTTAGTGGTGCAGGACATGAGGGCCTAGTCCAGTGTTCACTGTGTGGAGCGTCTATACCAGCAGACAAAGCAATTAAAGAGACAAGGTGGGTTTCACCCATAAGAGGTCAAATTTCTTCTGAATTAGAGAAGCAGGGAACCTATGTGTCAAAGAAACCCGTAACTAGATATTATTGCGTAAGCTGTGCTATACACAGGGGCATTGTTAGACCTAGAGCTGAGGAAGATAGGAAGCTGTCTCGTATGCCAAGACCTCAAAAAGGAATTCCGCTAAAATTCTTGAAGAAACAAATAGTTTAAGAGGAAATTTCAATTCAAATAAGTTAAAATAGTTACTTATATTGCTTTTTGATTTGTCTAAGGGAATTTAATTACTTACTATCACTTAGTATGGTCTAAACATTAACATCAAAGCTTCTTCTTGTACTTGCCAGCCCCTATTATGTCTTAGATAGTATAAACCTCCTGATTCTTTCCATTCCTTCCTTTAAGAGCTCCTGGTCTTCAACAACTGGAGCAAATGAAAGTCTAACCCATCCCTCCATGCCGAAATCGATTCCTGGAGCTAAAGCAACTTGCCACTCATCCAACAGTTGAGATACAAATTTCTTCGAACTAGCCATGATACCTCTAATATCAAAAAATACATAGAATCCTCCTGAGGGGCGTAGATATTGGATATTTGGAGTTTTGCTTAATTCATCACATACCAATGAGGCCACCTTTTGATATTTCTTTGGAGTCTTCTCTAACAGGAAATCTTGTAACTCTTCTATGACGCCATCTTTACTTAGCATTCTAACAAATGCTAACTGTTGAGGATGGGCAGGACATAAAGTCATGGCCTGCTGAATAGTTTCGATAGCCCTCAAGAGAGAGGGATCTGCCACTAGATATCCCATTCTCCATCCTGGAACCCTGAGTTCTTTTGAAAGAGTTACAATCCATACCTCATTTTCTCTACGAGGCCTAGATAGATAAGAGGGAACCTCACCCTCATAATGAAATGCTCTATAAGCTACATCAATAGCCACGAGTATACCTCTTTCGGAAGCAATGTCTACTACGCCGTCTAACACCCTCTCGTCGAAAACCTGGCCATCTGGATTTCCCGGAGTCACTAACAAGATGAGCTTTGTCTTATCTGTTATCAAACTCTGGAGCTCATCCAAATCTGGGATAAATTTCCCGTTCTTTATCGTTTGCCACCTTTTTATATTGACCCCAAGCCTACCTATGATCTCTATTTGCCTTGTGTAATTTAGATAACAAGGATTTGTTATGATGATTTCATCTCCTGGATCTAATATTGAAAAGAAGAGACCGGCAGCCAAATCTGTGGATCCAAGTCCACTAAGAAGTTCTGACTCCTCGACTTCTCTTCCAAATATCTCCCTTTCATAGACTACCAGAGCCTCTAAATAGTCTGGGTCTCCTCTTGTAGGCGGATATCTGGCTGCAAGCATGAAATCCTCTTTGTCTTCCATAACTTCAATGAGTGCTCTTCTAAGAGGCTCAGGAGGGGAGTCTTGAGGCCATCCTCCTCCAAAATAAATTAGGCGCCTTGGGTATTTCTCTGGATGTTTTCTGAAATCAGCAACCACGTTCATAATTTCCCTGATCGAGCTAGGATTCTCTAGTGCATATCTGGCAACTTGCGAAATAAGAGACTTCATGTCTCACCGGCAACTTCAAGTTTTCTGAATGTTAAAAGAATTTCCAATAAGAAAGGGGGTTAGCAGCTTCCGTGTTTCCCGAGCCCTTGCGGAGCTCAGTACTCCACGGAACGCGGCCTGGCTTAACTTCCGGGTTCGGAATGGGCCCGGGTGTGTCCCAGGCCGCTATGGCCGCCCAACCCCCAACATTCGTGTATTGACACGCCTATTTAAAAGTTTAATTCAGGACAAAATGCTTTGACCGTGGATCTTAAATATGATCTCAAACTGTGCTTAGCTGAGTCGGTGAATTAAATGGCTAGAGTACGGCTTCTCGCGGATAGACAATATGATCCGACCACGTTTGAAGAGGAAATACTGAAATTTTGGCTTGAAGAGAGGATATACGAAAGGATAAGGCAAATGAGGAAAGAAGGCAAAAAATTCTACTTTTTAGATGGTCCCCCTTACCCATCAAGCGAGGAGCCACACCCTGGAACGGCTTGGAACAAAATACTCAAGGACATAATCATCAGATATTTCAGATCTATTGGAATGAACGTGAATGATAGACCTGGATGGGATACTCATGGGCTACCAATTGAAGTGCTAACCGAAAAATCTCTAGGCATAGGTAGAAAGAATGAGATCAAGGAATATGGGGTCTCTTACTTCATCTCGAAGTGCAAAGAGCTTGCCATACATAATCTCAAGGCTATGACGGAAATGTTTAAACAGCTAGGAGTTTCGATGAACTGGGACAATCCCTATCTAACTTTTGAAAACGATTACATAGAGAGCATATGGTGGTCTATAAAGGAGATTTGGAAAAAAGGAAGGATACGATTAGGCCTGAAAGTGGTTCATTGGTGTCCAAGATGCGAAACAGTGTTAGCAGACTATGAACTTAATGAATACAAAGAACTAGCAGATCCTTCAATATATGTTAAGTTCAAAGTTCTAGGAGAGGAGAATGAAAGCATTCTGATATGGACTACAACACCTTGGACTCTCCCTGGAAATGTTGCAGTAATGGTTAATCCAGAATTTCAATACGCCAAGGTCAGAGTTGGAGGTGAATATCTGATACTGGCTGCCGAATTAGTGGATAAGGTTTTCGAAGAGATAGGCATAGAAGATTACGAGGTAATTGAGACTTTCCGTGGATCTGAACTTGAAGGGCTAAGATACGAACACCCTCTGGCTGAATTAGTCCCAATTCAGAAGGATGTAGAGCATAAAGTAGTTCTCTCTACAAAATACGTAACTCTTGAAGAAGGAACAGGATGCGTACATGCTGCTCCGGGCCATGGTGAGGAGGACTTTGAAGTCTGTCACCTTAGCTATGGGATGCCAGTTCTGTCTCCAGTAAACGATCAAGGCGTATTTACCGATGAAGCCGGGAAGTACAAAGGACTAGAGGTTAGAAAGGCAAATGACATCATAATTTCTGATTTAAAGGACAGAGGAAGCCTTTTGTGGTCTGGGAAAATCGTGCACAAGTACCCTATATGCTGGAGATGTAAGACCCCGTTAATCATGAGGGCAACGGATCAATGGTTCATAAGGTTAGAAGACCTAAGATCGAAGCTTATAGATGAGTGCATGAAAGCTAAATGGCTCCCCTCGTGGGCAGGAGAGAGAAGGTTCAAGAACTGGCTTATGGAGGCTAGGGACTGGATCATATCAAGACAGCGCTTCTGGGGAACTCCAATACCTATATGGCGCTGTAATTCTTGTGGAAAAATAGAAGTCTTGGGGTCAAAGAAGGAACTTGAGGAAAAAACGGGCAAAAGC
>QMVZ01000007.1 GCA_003661365.1 Thermoproteota archaeon
AGATTCCCCCGACGACCATGAATAGGAGCCAAATGAGGTTGGTAACGATGCCCGCTAGTACCGAGACACCGAAATTACCGAAAATAAAGTCTATGAAACGTCCCCATAGGCTCTTTAACGTTTCAATGAGACCCTTCTTCAATTTTTCCGTATCCGTCGGTAGTTTAGGCAGTTCCCCAGCGGACGTTGGGTTTATTGCGGTCACCAATCCGATGGCTGTTTTCGTTCCCTTAGCATTTTGAGAATCAAATGCTTCTACTCTGAAAGAGTAGGTTCCTTTTTCTGTGGGCACAAAAGCCCATACGTAATAATTTCCCGAAAATTCCGCAATTCCCTTGGATTTTTCTAAAGTATCTAGAAGGGCATAGACCCACACAGTCAAGGTTCCTTCTTGATCTTCGTAATCCGTTGCCCTAATGTAGATCAATGTTGAGGCATTGACGTAGATCTCGGTTTTTTCAGCGGTTATTGAAACAACGACGGGTTTTGCATTTGATAGGATGAAAGTCTTGTTATCGACCGTTGAATTTCCATCTACGTCCGTAGAAGTCACTATCGTGTTGTATTCTCCCAATTCTTGATTGCTTGCTGGGACCCATGAAATTGTGTAGAGGCCAGAAGATAGAGTTGCCTGGCCTAGATTTATTTCGTCGCCATCTGGGTCAATCAGCTTTACCTTTACGACCACGCTTGTGCCGTCGGGGTCCGTCGAGTTTATTTTGAAGTAGACCGTGTCCCCCCTCTCTGGGGAAGGTGGATCTATTTCGATTGAATAGATCAAAGGGTCCAGGTTATAGACCTTGAATACGCCATTGAATAACTTGCTATCTTTTTGATTATTCGGATCTACGGCCGTAATATTCACATCGTAGAAGCCCACTTGGTCCCCAGCTTGGACCGAGATGTTTGCCTTGAAGTAATCCCCGATTAGCGTCATATTTCCGCTATCGAAGGTCGTCCCATCTGGGGCAAATACGATATAGGTTACTTGTAAATCGCTTAAGGGACCCGAAGGGTTGCTTATCGTTGCGGTTAGCTCAAATGTAGTTGGTCTTGTTCCGTTTGTTGGGTTAGAGGTTAGGGATTGTATTGAAGGGCCAGCAAAAACTTCAATAGTTGCTTGAGCGGTGTCGGTTCCTCCATCCGTATCTTGGAGAAGGAAATCGAGGGTCCAGGTTCCGTTGGTATCTAATTGAATTGTCGTATTGTGGAATAGCATATCCGTCGAGTTGTAAGCCATGCCAATGTTTTGGCTAATCAAGGTTCCGTTGGGAGCCGTTAGATTATAAATTGCCGTTAGAGAGCTATTTGAATCCTCGAAGTCTTTTCCAGCAAGTTTTATGTGGGCAGTTTCATTTATCGAGAGCGAGCTTGGAACCTCCACCGAGAGAATTGAAGGAGGATTGTCTAGGACTGTGAAGGCATCCAACAACGTATCGGTTGCTGTTTGGCTCTCATTATCAATTGCAAGAGCGGTCACGTCATAAGCCCCTAGTTCCGCTGAAGCTGGAGGAGAATAGAAGTAATGGTAAAGGCCGTCCGAGGAGTTGTAATCCGCAAGGCCGTTTGTGACAACGAGGGAGCCTGATGGATTTGTGATATTAACCTTAACTGCTGATAGATTACCCTCAGGATCTGTTGCATTGATTTTGATGTGGATTGAGTTCCCTCTGTAAACTGAAGTTGGAGAGACTGAATAAATTGAGACAGTTGGAGGTTCGTTTGTGGAAGGATAATAACCCCATACTTCAAACCAGAAATCATAAGCGTATTCATTCCACGTGTCTCCTGAATTTCCAGATAGATATACTGTTCCGTTAGGATAAACATCAGAACCAGATCTTGCTATTTTGTAGTAGTTAGAAGAATCTCCCCCGCTTGTGTACATCACTATTGCGTATTTGGTGTTTGCATTCAAGGTTGTATTTGTCAAATCAGCATATATGAGGGAGAATGAGCTTGTGATTGATGAATGGGGTATCGAACCGCTGGTTATCACAGTTGATCCAGGCGTTCCATCAGCGTTTGTGTCTCTTATCTCCACTATTAAATCCGTTGTAACGCTCCCCACCATGCTCACATTAAGCCTAACTCTCGTTATAACAAAATCAGATCCATGTTCAAATGTTTGTGCTCTCCAATACGAGCCATAAGTTGAATAGAACGAAGTTGATTCTGTGTTGGATTCAATAACCTGGTCAGTTTGCGCATTTATAATAAAAGGAGTTAAAATCAGAAATAAAGAAATCAGAATTGCAAACTTCTTTCTCAAGTTCTCCACCTCTTTTTAGGGGGTCGGCCAGGGCCCCTCCTTCTTCTCGACATTGCATAAGACAAGATATAGATGGAAACTAGAAAAGCCATCAAGACAAGGCCGAAGCCCATAAGGGCATAAGCATAATAATCGTATTTTCCTTCCTTTTCCTCAGCTTCGGCCTCGTCTTTTAGAAGATAGACCTTGAGAGAGGCCCCGTAATTTGGCTTTAAGCTTTTTCCGTACTTTAAGGCATTTTTGTCGCTTACGTTGGTCCAATCCGTTCCTTCGTATCCTACCCAGCTTTCGTTGTATGCTAGATAGAGGGTTAGAATCTCATAAGGCAGGATGTTTACTATCTCAACTTGATACTGATCCGAGATTATGCCCTCATAGATTACATTTTCCTTTTCTAAGATCCATTCGGCCCTTACCTTGCTAAGATTGGCAATGAGAAGATAGACCTTGCTTTCCCCAGCTTCCAAGGGTTCTGCCATGAAGGTAAAGGTATTATCGACTTGGCTAACGGTTGCGTCTATCTGCCTTATCTTCTCGAAGGTCGTCGAGTTTAGGAGGTAAACGGTCCCCCACTTGGCTCCTATTATCTGAACCGAGACGCTATGCTCCCCTACCCCTTTTTCCGAGCTTTCGAAGTACATCCTGGAAACCTGGACTTCTTGGCCGACATAGGTCTCCTCGCTAACCCAAGCCGTCCAATCTCGGTCGGTCCCTCCAGCCGTGCTAACTATGAAGAAGTTGGTTGTTGAGGTCTTAGCCCCGTTCTCATTGACTATCTCAACGACGATTTTGTAGATGTCGGGCGTAGTCAAGGGGTTGGACCAATCCCCCTCTATTTTCCTTGTGGTCAATTCGGCAATGCTGAATGAACCCGATTCGTTCCTTGCTAGGGCCCCGTTACTGAAATAGCACTTTACCGTATAGGTTACAATCTGGGGTTGCTCCCAATTGTTCTTAGCTTCGAAGCTATAAGATTGAGCAGTCCCCGTTGCGTTGTAAGGGGAAACGGCTCCTAGGACGACGTTGAAGTAAAGCCAATCAGTCGAATTCGAGTTGCCGTTATAGTCTATCGATTCCACTTTAGCCTGGTATTCCCCTTCTTGCACGAATTGTAAGAGCTTAGATTGGTTCCCTCTTCCGAATTCTTCTTGGAGGCTATAACCCCCAGAGGTCCGTTGAACGGTTAGCCTGGTTATGTTTACGTCGTAATCTGGAGCGGTCCAATTTATCCACAAGGTGTCGCTTAGGACCCAGCTATTGTTCGAGGGGGTTATTATCGTTGGGGCCTCTGGGAGCCTTGCATCAAGGTAGCAAACTCTATGCTCGCTAGTTGCCTGGTTCCCCGCATCATCCCAGGCCTTGAGCCACCATTCGACGGGTCCATCATCGCTATAGATGGTGTAGGAGCCCGTCGTTGGGCTAAGATTAACGCTCTTTAGGGTTCCGTTGGGATGTCTCCATACGATTTGGGTTTTGTTAAGGTCGTAGTTATCGGTTAGGTCCCATTGGGCCGTAAAATAGCTTGTGCTAACAATCGTCTTGTTTGCTGGCCCTAGAATCGTTATCGTTGGAGCAGTTATGTCGACCCTAAACCAGGAGCTATTCCAATCGCTCGGATTGTATGTTGAGCTAATGGCCTTGACCCTCCAATACCAAGTTCCCTCGGAGGGCACGATATAGGTGAAGTTCCCCGTTTTCGTTGTGTTTAGAATTAATGTTGAGAAATCCGATTGATCCGAGACTTGAATCCAATACTCGTCGGCCTCTGGGATTGTGGTCCATTGCAAGGAAACGGAGGTAGAGGCAAGCCATACCCCATTTAAAGGGGAAATCAGGCTAGGAGTGTCTAGCTTCGATAGATCCCAGAAAGATACCTTATCGACCCACCAAGCAGCTTTGTAATCGTTAAGGGCGTCTACCTCAAGATAGAAGTAAAGCTCGACGGAATCAACTTGTAAAATTGTTGAAGTGTAGTGGGAGAAGATCTCGGCTCCAGGATTGTTGAATTCAAGATAGACCTGGGAGCTTCCTATATCTCTCTTTATGGTGAAGGTTGCGTATGAGCTTATCCCAGAAATTGCTGAATGAGAGCCCAACAGGGTTGTTCCAGCATAAAAATCGACGAACTTGCCTGAAGAGTTTATTATCCAGCAGATCTTGTATGAGCCTACTTTAAACTCAATGCGACCTTGGGGAGAGAAGGTAGAGCCATAGCTGAATCTGACGTTATCTGCAGTCGCATTGAAATAGTATGTGCTTATAGAGGTTCCTATCCAAGAAACCGTGGCTTCTCCAGAATGATAGGTATCGGAAGACCTATTCACGCAAAGATATGTTGCCGATGAATATGTAATAGGATAATATGTTAGATTAGTTCCGGAGAAACTCCATAACGATGTATTGAAAGAATCCCAATTCTCATTGATTATTTGTTCCCCTACGACTGCTTCCAACAACTGAAATTTGAGAAAAAAAAGGGATAGGGCAAGGATTAGAAGGATGAGGACCTTCCAGGGTCGGCCCTTATGCCAAGAAGAAAAAAGAAAGGTGGAGGAACCAGGTTTCATAGGCTTCATCCCTTTCTGGGCCCTCATTTTCATCTCCTTCTCCTAGGTTTCCTGGTTTTTATTGTGATTAGAGCGGTCGTGATTAAGGCAATGGCTCCTATCGTTGCTAGAGTGAAACCGAAGTAGGTTAGGCCTACAACCTCTCCTTCCGTTGTTGAGTAGAGTGGAACGAAGACCTGGGTTACGGGGCTCCATTCTACCGAGGTTATCTTGATTCTATGCCCAGAAGCTCCCTCCCCCCCTTGTCCTGGCTCTCCTCTTGCAACGTTGAACTTTAGGAGATCCCTATAATCCTTGCTCCAAATCGTCTCCCCGTCCTCTGATATGACTTCATAGTAAACCGAGAGCTTAACGTCGGTCCCTTCCTTGCTAACCTTACTTTTCAGCCAATCAATGAATTCGTCGAAGCCCCAACCGAATCTTTCCCATAGGGCCTTTCCTAAGGCCTCTTCCAGGTCGTCGTAATCCATAGACATTACTAGGATGCTCTCATATGTGCTAGTTATGTAGACTTCCCCGCTCTTTAGTTCCATCATTTCCTCTTCTCCCATAAATTCAACGAATTCCTTAGCTAGTTCGTCCTCTATGTCCTCGTGCAATGGATGTAGAGCGTAAAGTGTAACCTTGACTTTTAGCTCTTCTTCCTTGACAAGACCCTCTAGTTTGGCTTTTAAATCGGTTGGAGGCGTTATGTAGAAATCGACCCCTTCAACCAGCTTCCCTTCGCTTGTTATCATTTTGAATATGAGTAAATGCTTGGAAGTTGGAAGTGTCTTGTTGGTTCCGTCCGCATATTTGATTAGAACGGCTCCTCTGAATCCTGGGTTCCCTCTAAGCTTATCCCCCAGGTCCGAGAGCAAAGAAGCTATGGTCGGCAAGAAAAGGCCTATTAAGACAAGCAATAGACCGACAAGCAAGATCTTCAAGCTCGGTTTTACAAGCAAGGAGAAGAGTATCAGGATGGCCCCAACTATGATAAGCAAAACCGAGGCAACGAAGAGAGTAACCATTAGGCAATCCCCCACAATGACATAATTACCTGGGTTAATTCGACGCCCATCATTAGACCTCCCATAGCTAGGAGCAGTATTCCGTCCCCTACGCTATGAGCAAGTGCGACTCCGAAAAGGCCTCCTTCCATCTCTATCAAGAAGCATTGAATAATCCTTGTTATGATCGGAGCCAGGATAAGCCAATTGTTTGGGTAGGCTGGAAGGTGCATGAAGCCGAATAATAGCCCCGTTGCTATGGCCCCTCCGAATCGTCCGAGAATTGCCCTTAGTATTCTGTAAGCAAGGCCTCCGAAGACAAGCTCTTCGCTCCAACCTATTAGAAGGGCCATAAGCAGAGTTACGTATGTTACCTCAACGGTCCGCATGAACATACTCAAAGGAAGGATGGCCATGGGCTTGCCCGCTTGCTCGGACGCTATCGTTGATGCGAACCATCCAGAGGCGAACATTACTACTATGTTGATGCCGAACGTCAATATGCTAAGCAATCCCTTGAAGTTAAGCCACGACGGTGTAGTAACTAGCAAAAAGATCCAGGCTCCGATAGCAAGTATTCCGTAGGATTGAGCCGTATCCAGGGTCGGACCCCTTAAGATAGCATAAAGAGAGGGGAGGGTAACGGTTAGTAGAAAGGTAAAGAACACACTAGAACTGCTGAGAGCTTCCATTCGTCCAACTCTGCGAGGTCTTCTGGTCAGTTTTATCGCCTCGTTAGAAGAGCTTGTGTATTACGATGGCAACGACCAATAGAGCTAAACAAATTGGTAGAATCGGATTCCAAAAAGTATATACGTCGTAGGCTTGGCCTCCACTATCCGTTGCCTGGGTTTTGATTACTTGCTGGGTTACGCCAGACCAAGATACACTCACGATTTGAATCGATTGACTTGAGCCATCGCCTCCAGAGAGCCTTATCTTGAAGATAAGAGGTGCATATTTGGGTAGTGCTAACATATCGTCTTCTCCAATGTTCCCCGTTCCTGCGGATTCCTTCACGTAACCGAACCAGATCTTTATCGTGATGTCTTCCTCTTCTGGAAATCCTGCTTCCCTAAGCTGGTGTTCGAGAGTGTATTCTGGGCCTGCATATTCCCCAGAGGTCCATTTTACCGTTATTGGGTTACCAAATCTATCCTCCTTGGAGGCAGGTAATACGTAAGCTATTGGCTGGAATCCTTCAACATAAACCGAGAATGGGAAGACGTATGTTGATTCCCAAGTTCCTCCTTGCTGGGCCCCCGTGAACCTTAGAGCCCTCACCGTTGGGACCCTGGATGCAAGGCCCCACATTCCGAAAAGGTCATTTCCGTCCGCATCGTTGCCCCTATACTTGTATGTCGCAACGTCAGAGTAAAGCCATGCACATTGATCGGGGCCCGTTCTCTCCCTTATTGCTCCGACCATAAAGCAACCGTAGAAGGGCTCATTTACGTTTTCCAATACATTGTATTTCACTTTCCCTTTTATTGCGATAAGCACTCCCCCAGAGGGAATTCTTATAGATTGAGGCAATAAGCGATAGGGGTTAGTGCTAATCTCTTGCTCAACGATTTCGCCTGATTCTGTCATAGTAATGATTGTAAAAATCTCTGGGACCTTGCTTTTGGCCTCCCAAGACACGCTTAGGCTAACATCTCCAACGAATAGACCTATGACCAATGCAAATATGAAGAAGGCTAAGAGCGTTCCTCCTTTAGGGGTCCTTGATCTCCTTCTTCCTCCTCTCTGGGATTTCTGGCTTGTTAAGGCCGTGTAAAGGATTGCAATTCCCACTAAGATGGCTGGTAGAAGTATGATGAAGACAATGATGATTAAAGTGGGGGAGAGAAGGCTAGACCAAGAAAACAACATCACTTTTTCCCCTTCCCCCCTCTGTTTCTTTTCTTTGTGCTCTTTCCTTTTCCTTTGTTCTTTCTAGTCTTTCTGTTTTTGCACATGGTAAATCCCCTCTTCTGTTCGTTTGTTAGTAGTTTAGTCCATCCTAGTTAAGATCAATGGAGCCAATGGTTCCTCTACAACGTCGTATAACGTTCCAGGCTCGAATACTATCTTGGCCCATCCTGTGCTAGATGCTTTGTTGTTGAATACTATTGAGAAGCTTCCGCTCCATTCCGTCCCTGCATATCTGCTGGTTCCGAGGGTTACTCCCTTGAAAACAATGGTTACGTTACCAGATGCGGTTCCCCAGACCGTGACTGTTATCTTGTTTGGTGAAATTACGGTTGGTAATGCCGTCCTTATGACGTGCGTCATGCCAGAGGGGGCGTTCACGTACAAGTAGTAGAGCGGATCGTCGCTTGAGATGTCGGCAACCTTTATCCAATCAACGGGCTCGTCGTTTATCCTTATCTCATCGAGGGCGAAGTTGGTTGAGGTCAGGTTGAAGTACAAGTAGGATTCGACGGCCTCAGCATCGCTCGTTGCTGGCTTCAACCAGAAGGCAAATTGATCGAGGTTGTACGGATATGCTGAGGGCTTTATCGTATAGCTCGATTTCGTTGTCCCTACGCTATCGCAGAAGGCAAGTTCTGAGGTCTTAACCAGGTAAAGGATGTTTGTCTTTGCCTTAACGGTCGTCCCAGAGGTCCCTATGTCCTCGTAGGTCTCTATGTCGAAGACCGTCGGGGCATAGGACGTTCCGAGGGTTATCGATCCTGGATAGTAGAATATCCTCCAATTACCTGCCTCCATGTCGAAAGTGGCTTGTCCGTTGGCATCTACGTCCGAAACCATGTACTGATCGGGTTCAAGGAGATTCCTATACACCATGTCGTATAATTCGAGAGCACTCTTCTCCGCAAGCTCCTCATCCAGGATGAGGTAGGCCTTGTCGTTGGCAACATTGACTACCGATGCCCCGTATTTGTCCTTGAAGGTGAAGGTCACGGATGCGGTTATGCCCAGGGCTTCCTCCTCGGGTCCGTATTCAACAGTTACTAGGGTCCCAGGCTTCACGCCCTCAATTACAACGATTGCCCCAAGGCCTATTATTGCGGTCAAGATGAAGCCTATGAGAAGGCCTCCGAGTAGTTGCACTACTATTCCTGGTCCCCTTCTCCTCGGTCTTGGCATTACCATGAGCCCTATCATCCAGAAGAGCACGAAGAAGAAGGCCAGCATTAGGACGCCGAGTATGTTTAGTTTGGAGATCTCTGGGATTGAGATTGCTAGGATGGTTGGTAGGTTGTGGGGGATTCTCCTCACGATTCCACTTGCCAGAAGGCTTACCAGGTTGGGTATTCCGACATACATCTTCTCTTTTCTCTCCCAGGCCCTAGACCCAGAACCTTTTGTCTGGGTCTTAGAGCCCGAGATCCCTTAGGAGAATTGAGAATAAAAAGAAAGCGTCACACTAAAGTGTGATTGAATCAAACTAGAGTTTGATGGGATCAAACTAAAGTGTGATGCCGTCACACTAAAGTGTGATATTTAAATCTTTCGTATGAATTCTTTCATCTCCTTGAGTTTTAGACCTTGTTCGGTTAGGAAGAACATTCCCTTATGATTTTCTTGAACGAAGCCCTTGTCCTTAAGCCTTTCTAAGATCTTCTTCGTCCCCGACCAAGAATAACCCGTTTCGTTCGAGACCTCTGCAACCGTTTTTTGGTGACTGTCTAGGGACCATAGGACCCTTATCTCCCCCTCGTTTAACTGAATTAGCTTCTTTATTCGGTTTTTCTCTTCATGGAGGACAAGCAAGAAGGAAATGTATATGGCCATCGAGATAAAGGAGATTGGGACCGCAAGGGCTCCCCCCATCACTCCCAGCATAAACATGAGTGGGATCGGGAGCCATTGCAAGATCTCCTTTATCCTTATCATGATCCGACACCGAATAACGTCTCAAATGGAATGTAATAGGCAAGAAGGCAACCTAGGAAGAATACGAAGACTAGAAGGACGACCCAA
The DNA here is from genome assembly GCA_003661365.1 of Thermoproteota archaeon. Taxonomy (GTDB): domain Archaea; phylum Korarchaeota; class Korarchaeia; order Korarchaeales; family Korarchaeaceae; genus QMVU01. The sequence goes on from QMVZ01000007.1 coordinate 9,762, forward strand.
AAGAACCTCCTTAGTGTTCTGGTAAATAGCATCAAAAGTAGGAATAGACCGAAAAGGCCTCCGAGATCGAATAAGACTATGACGATGGTCCTAAGGCTTATAAGTCCCCTCAATAACTTGATATCTGGGATTACTTGGGCTAAACGCTCGTGTATAAGCTCCATCACCTTCTTTAAAATTTGTATAATGTTATACAACCAATCCTCCTCCAACTTCACATCACCCCCCACTTTCTGAGCAAGCTTCTGACAAGGGCTTGGGCTGACCTATAACCCCGTCCGTCCCTCACAAGCTTCCTCCTTCGGTTGGGCTGGGTGTAGAGCCATGAGCAATCGAGCACGTCCAAGGGAGTCATCGGGTTGCCCTCGACAAGCCAAACCGCAAACGGTTCTGGATGCTCTCGGCTGAAGCCCCGTTGCACCTGGGTTCTCGGGTCGCCCGTAGTCGTCCATTTGACCTCGATATAGCCCTTCTCGAAGCCGTAAACAACAATATCATAGGGAGCGTCGCTCGATTCTGCTGGGAAAACTTTTACCCAATCTGGAACCAAGATAGCAATTGCCGTTTCAACTAAAGCTTCAATCTCCTTAGCCTTGTCCCTCCTTACCCTGTTATCGAATACGATAAGGCCTAGCTCTAGGTGTGCACACATACGCCTTATATGATGATATATTGACTCATTTGCAATTTGTACAAACCTCGACCTACCTAAGTTTTGTAATTTTTGTACAAAAATCGACAAAGCTTTATGAATTGACGAGAGCAAGAGAGAAAGAGAGAGATGACCGACGGGCCAAATAGGGGCCTGGCCGACCTCTTCATGCCATATATCATCCATCAGATTGGGTAAAATCAAGTTGTTTAGGTTCATATCTCAAAACCTCCCCGTACTCCTCCCACACCTTGTTGTAGATAGCACACCTGACTAATATAGCCTGATTTCCCTCTGGAGTCGTCCCTATGGTTATACCCATTTTCTCCGCTAGAATTCTGGTTCTTTTCTTTTGCTTTGGATTTGAAAGACCTCTTATGTTCCTTAATCTCAGTAGATACCAAGCTTTCTCAGGGTCTATCTTCCTAGCTTCGTCCTTAACTTCTACAACAGAAAAGCTCATAAGACCATCCGCATCTTGGGGTATGAGTCTCCTAAGAGCCGTACAAAGAAGTTTGAAGTATGGAGGAGCCTTCTCGACTTCCTCCTTCCTGGGAAGTGAAAGCTCTATGAAGCCGTATTCGGTTTCCCTCTCTTCATCAAGAAGACCTGCTTTCCATCTCCCTTTCCATATCCTGTAAAGCTTGATCCCTTGCTTTCCGAGGGGCTCTAGGTCTATGCTTGGGACCTTCTCTTCAAACCACTTAGCCCATGCTTCGGCCTCCTCTCGGGCCTCTGGGATCATGCAAGATTGAGGAACCTCTATGTTCTTCACGAAGAACCTAAAACCAGACTTAGTAAGGAAGAACCACCTGCCTTTCAGCATCTCATACAGTCGCTCTTCCTTCATCTGGCCTCTCTGGACAAGGCCAACGTAGTAATCTAGCTTTTTCTGGACTTCGCTATCGAAGGCTTGCTTGAAGCTTTGCTTAATTCTGCCTGCCTCCGTTTCATCAAGCAAGTTGATTGGGCTCACGAAGACAGCAAACGTATTGTCTAGGATCATCTGGGGAATGTTCTTAACCGATTGGACCTCATAGGTGAAGGTTGTATATGCGGTTTTGGTCTGCCTGAACAACGCCAGGAGGTCCGCAAAAAGCTTGCGAAGATGGAATTCCTGGCCGACAGCCCAGGCCCTCGGGGCGATAGCGGTTAGCTCCCTAAGGTGAACTATTAGGTTTATGCTAACCGAGTTGTCCCTTAGATAGCTCAACAAATTCCATAACGTTAGATAGAGGCCGAATCGCCCAATATCCTCGTCCCCCGAGAAATGGGCTATACTCAAGACAACGAAATCGTATTCATTGAGGGCCTCGATCAAGTTCGGAGGGGATATTGGGCTCTCCCCTGGGTCGCAGAAGAACCCAGAGGTTAGCATCGCCAACATTCGAGCGGGGGTCTTGCTCCTCTTGGGATTTAGCTCCCTCAAGAAGTTCTTGATTACCTTCTGAACGGTCGCCTCCCATTTGCCCCCCGCATCATAATAAGCGTCCTGGAAGGCTCGGGCTTCCGACCTTGTGAAGAAGCCCTCAACGTGCTTGAAGGCTGAGGGGGTCATAAAATCAAGGGGAATAGGAGCCATCTCGAATATCCTAGGAAGATATTTGCCCATAGCAAAGGGGGCATAGAACGTTAGGTATTTGACCTTCCAACCCCTGGCCTTCAAGCCTGCCTCTTTCAGCAAAACCGATTGCTTAACGGGTCTGGGCTCAACTACTCGGCCATCCTCTAGCTTTAGGAGTTTATCTGGCATATACTTTGGGGGTTTTAGATGTCTGGTTTCGTCGTCTCCCTTGTAATCGATTATCAGAACCTTTTTACCCATCATTCTTAGCCTTTCAAGTATTGTAGTGGCTCCCCATGTCTTCCTAGACCCTCTAATTCCTATGAAGGCCCAAGGATCGGTCGATTTAGCAAGTAAATACCTAAGATAGGCCTCTCCTTTTTCTGGGCTCACTCAAACCCCTCCTCTTCCCCTGGGGGTAAGATTCTCCCCATTTCTCCCTCTGGGATCTTGGCTTGCTCGCTTGCTTGTGCCAAAACCTTCTTTGGAATCCTCGGCTTAACCTTGTTGGACCAGAAGAGCCAAATTTTTCTAGTTATTTCCCCTAGCCACCTATCCCTTCCTACGACCTTGGAAAATGATATGTAAACGACCGTTTCGTAAAGCTTGGCATATTCCTCTTTTAGGTCCTTAACGTCTATCCCCGCAAGTTCCAAAACGTCTATTATGTCCCCTAGCTTGATTGCCCTTTCCAAGGGGGCATAGGGACCTTTGAAGGTCACTAGGAAGTACATAACCGTGTTCCTGATGGCTGGGAAATAGCTCGATCTAGTGACTTTTTCCTCGCTCATCTTCTCTCGGACCTCCTAAAAACGGGCTGGTATTTGCCCCAATTCAAGTCCCTCTTGTATTGGTAGATCCGCTCGATCTCCTCCTTCAGCGTCTTATCACTAGCTAGGAGTTGATCTCTCTTCTCTTTGATCTTCTTTAGGATAGATTCGAGTATTAGCTTAATGTCGGGTTTCTGGAACTCTGGTAAACTGAAAACCACTTCGTCCGAGTTGCCTAAAGCCTTAAACTCCTCTATCACTCCTTCTGCCTCTCTAACTAGCCTCTCGAATTCTCTTAGGGTCTCGAACTTCTTTCTATCTAGGCCTGAAGCATCTATGCTTTTATCTAGACCTCCGACGACCCTAACCCCGATCATCCTGGAAGAGATGAAGTTTATCTCCTTCTTGTATTCGTCAAGCATCCTCTCTATCTCTTCTATTTCATTCATCTTCAATCTCCCTTGGAATCAAATATAAGCCTCTAATAGCAAGGCAAACAATTGAGATCATTACGACCAGGAGTATCTGCAATCTACTCATATTCCTCGCCTGGGATCGTCTCTATCTCAAGGATTTCCGCAATTCTGTTTACCGTGTAGGTCAATTCATCTAGCCTGGCCTCGATGTCGGGGGTTATCCGCTCAACGCCTCTCCATTTTTCGAGAGGCGTTCCTATCAATGGCCAAGGTTCTCCTTTAATGTAGTTTTCAACATCCGAGATCTTCGACAGCAACGCCTCTACTTCTAGCTTGCTAATCCCTGCCTCAATTAGTTTCTTCTCCAATGAGGGCTTGAGTTGGGCTAGGATCATATAGGTTACCCTGAACAACCTTTCAAGCTCCCTATATCCTTCTGCAAGGGAGCTAAGCCTGGCCTCAAGTATGGGGTATTTTATGCTTAGATTGACAAGGGCTTGCTCCCTCCTTGCTAGGTCCCTGAATAGGAATTTGACCCTGGGGTCATATACCTCAATGATCTCTTCCTTGTTGTTTTCTGGGTTCTTGTACTTGAATTGGATGGGGGGATCTGGGTTGTGTCTGGGAAGTGGCATGAATATCTGGACGTACTTTATGTCCTGAGTCACGTTCTTCCCCTTCTTACGCCTCCAAGGTAGTGGTAGTCTGGCCTTTATGCTCCCTGAAGACTGATAGGAGGGGGGTGCGGGCCTTAGGGTTTGAATGAAGTCCGAAGCCTCCAAAACGTAGTAATCTTCCTGCCTCCTAATGGCTAGGTCGTCCCAATTATAGCCCTTAGGCAAGAAGAGGACGTAGGCAACTACGTTGGGATCTAGCTTTTTGATGCCCCAGGCCTTGTCGAAGTAGATGCCCTTGCCCTTCCTTGGACCCTCTATTCCCTCTATTGTGATCTCCCCTCCTGGAGGGGTTATACCGTGCATAAACACAACTAGCTCGGGTATGTGCCCTTTCGGAAGTGAAATCATGTAATCTATGACATCGTAAACCAGGGCCTCATCTATCTTCTCCTTTATCCATGACATATCATCACCTTGGAATAGTTGTCCCTGCCTGGGCCCTGGCCTTCTTGGGCCTTATCCTGAAGAACCAATAGATGGCAATGCCCGAAATTATCATAGGAACCCACAAGGGGGACCATTTCACAAGACCCCTTCCAATTGCCCCGAAGAAATCGCCTACCATTGCGGTCCTCTTCCTTCTAACGGGGGTGGTCCCCCTAAGAACAAGGATTACGTGGGTCCCTGGGGGCATCCCATCGTAGGAGTTTAGCAAGGTCCCTTCAACTGTTATGGTGTAGATTTCGTTGTGAACGCTTGGGATGAAGGTAACCGCAGACTGTCCAGCTTCCAGCTTCTCAACCTTTTCTGGGCTTGCATAGACCTTTAGCACATCCTCTAGCTCAAGGCCATAGGGGTAATGAATCGTTATAGGCCCCCCTTTCCAAACCGTCTCCCTGTAATACTCCTCCTTGATGTATGGGGTAGCTGAGAACCTTGTTTCACTTCCCTTCTCTATAAGAATTCCCTCTGGGACCTCTATAACGTATTCTCCGACCTCTAGAGGGGTAAATTCTCCTTCCCCTGATATGTCTAAGGCTAGTGGCTCCTTCCCTCCAGAGGGGGTTCTAATATACAAGTAACCATCGTAGGGATTGGAGGCGTGAGGAATTCCTTGTGAATCTACCGTTACAAGCCTTGCCGAAATGATTATATCGTCGCCAACGGTTACCTTGTCTGGCTTTACCTTGATAAGGACCCTCTTGCCCTTCCTTTCCTTCTTTATCTTGAAGGTGTAAACTCCGTATCCTGGCTTATCTGGGGTTGATTTTATCTTGTTTCCGTACTCATCTATGGTTATCAAGTAGATCGAGAGGTCTCCTGGTCCGTTAATCTGGAATCTCTGGTTCTTGACCCCTCCCATAGGGTAGTATGGATGACCATAGGGGCTTATCTGGGATGCGTTAGATGGCTTGACTTCTACCTTGTCGTAATCCCCAGCAATGCTTACTATTATTATTGTTCCCTTCTTTACCGTGTGGGTCCCTGGGCTTATTGCGGTGTCGTTTTCAAACTTGACAACGACCGAGGGCATTTCTCCGCTCCCAGGAATTCCTGGACCTAGGGGGGTTCCGTTTTGACCTGGAAGTTGTAACGTCTCAACAACCTGGACCTGGACGTTGAAGGTTACAGGGGAATGGCCTCCCGTAATTGTGAACTGCCTACTATATTTCCCAGGGGCCATTATTATGGGAACTTCGATATTCAGAATGGCAAAAGTTACCTCGTACTCGCTAAGGTTGGCCCTTGGGACCTCTGGGATTAGGGTAATCCAATTGTAGAGGCTAGAAACGGGCCTTATCTCAATGGGTCCAACGGGACCTCCCTCCGCTGAAAGGGGAATATCGTATCGGACCGACATCCCAGGCTCTAACTCTACCTTTATGGTGTCGAATGGGAGCCCTATCTGGCCCTTCGTAACGTTAGTAGGCGTTGGGGTTTGAGTTGGGGCTTGTTCTGGCTCCTCTTCCTCCTCTGGGCTTATATGCAAGATTTTTTTGAAGGTGCCGTTTATTGCGTTCTCCATATAGATGTAAAGAGTCGTTACCGTCCTCTCATACCCTTCCTTGGTTATTGAGCACTCATAGGCCCCTTCTGGGATGTTGGTAAAGGCAACGAATCCCTTTGGATTGGTCGTTCCGTAATACGTTTGGCCTAGAATTACCCTAGCCCCTTCAACGGGGGAATCATCAACTGATGAGAGTATTGTTAGTTCAACTCTGAGATTCTCCTTAGGCTCTTGGATGGGCTCTATTACGCTCATCCTTATCGAGTATTGGGTCTTGAATTGTTGTGTGAAGCCTTCCAATGTATAAGAGAATTCCAGGAAATCGGTGTAATTCCCTCCTACGACTTTGTTTGTTGCGTCCATCGTTACCGTAATCGTTGTCGTCGTGTGGGGGTTTAGCTCAAAACTTGAAGGGGAAACAGAGGCCCAATCTGGGGAATAGCTTAGCCAAATCGTTGCCTTGTAGTCGTAGTTATTCGTTATCTGTAAGGGGGCTTGTTTCTGCTTGTTTCTCTCGACCGCAAGGCTAAGGAAATCAGGGTCGAATTCTAGGTTGCCAGGGGGTATTGGCTCCTCTATCCTTATCCTCATCAAGTAGTTGATTGAGCCGTTAGTGTTGGGGTCGTTGGCCTTGGTCCAATTGAACCAAATTCCCCAGACCCCTTCGTAGATGCCTTGATTTAGTAAATATTGTACGTCTAGCGTTATGTTTATTGAGATCTCTTCCCCAGATGCAATCGTCGTATTTCTCGTTAGATTAGCTTCGCATCCCGCTGGGTAAAGGAATACCTTGCCTGCAACGGTCAAGTTCATATCGAAGGCCATGACGTTGGTCACATTAACCGTGCAATTCCTTGCTACCTCGTCGGTGTACGCAATCCACAAGCTGTCGCTCGGGGGCTCGAAGCTTAGCTCTCCGTCGGCCGTAAGGAAGCCTAGGCTAGGAGATAGAGCTAATAGGAGCAAGGGGAATAGGAGCCATTTGACGAATTTCTCCTTACGCATAAGCTCCATTCTTCTTGCTTGGGGGGTCCAATCCCTGGAATTTTCCTTCTTCCCGCTTAGCCAATAGGCTAGAGCTATTGAAGGCAAGGAGATGCCCATGCAAACAAAGACCCTTATGACCCCTCTTATGCCCGCATCCCGAGGGGTAAGCAAGGCATAAACCCAGCTTCCTAAAGCCAAGATAGTAAGGAGGACAATACGCCAATCTACTCTCTTATTCAATTTCCTTCCACCTTCCAAGGGGACAACCCCAAATTCCCTCTATCTCATCCTTGAAAGCTAGGAGATTAGCGTCACGGGGTTTTTCCCACTCTTCAAGCCCGTAAATGCAGATAGGTTCTAGGTAAAGCATCCAACCGTGAATTATTCTTTTCTGGAATCTAAGAAACTCACAATCAGTACACATGACAAGCTTCTTGAACAATTCAAGGAAATCTTCTAGCTCCTCAACTGATTCTTTTATCCTGGAATAGGGAGGGTCCATTATTTTACCGATTGTCTTGTTACGAAGTTTCTCCAAGCGTTCCCAAACTGTTTTGAGGGATTCGAGGAAGTATTGAATTTCTCTAATGGCTTCCTCTACCTCTTGTTTGGTTAGATTTAGATGTTCTAGATCCCTAGCTTTCTTTCTGAAAAAGCGTTTGAGGATGCTCATTTTGGCTCCCTTTTATTATTTTCAAGTTTTCTGACCCTGTCTTCTAGATTGACCAACCAGAAAACACATAGGATTATTAGAATTGCTAATACAACTTCCCCGATCAATACTCGTCATCTCTCCCTATGTATAAGGCTGGTTCCCTCGATTCACCATACCATGAGAACTTGTTCTCATGCAGGCCTTCGTAGATCTTATGGCATAGCTTGGCTGTCAATACACTATAAGTGAAGAGAAGTATTCGACCAAGAACTTTGGTTGCTAAGCTTTTGCAACTTTCTTCCACCGCAGTCCCTAAAATAAGGCTTCCTCCCAACCAAAAAACTAAGAGAAATGCGAAAGCCGTCAAACCGCTATATAACCAAATCTTTATTCTCAGGCCTCATCACCTCTTTCTTACACTCAGTTTTGCTTCTGCAAACGGATCAAACTCTAGGAAGGTTAGCTGTCTCTCTGCTTCTTCTTCTATCTCCGAGAGAACGTCCTTTAGGCTGTCTATTTCACTCTCATAGGCAACCATGATAGAAACGACGGTTGCAACAGCAAGGGCAAGGGCATCATCTTTGTCTATTCCCTCGCTTTTACCATTCAGGCTTAAGATGATCCCTCTTTCAGGAAACGCCTTTATTTTTATGGAGAGATCTGTGTTTTCAGGAGTAATTACGGCTTCATATTCATAACCTGTAAGCTCTATCTTTCATCACCTCCTAGAGAGATCGATTCTGGGGGAAGGAGCCTTTCTTCTTCCTCGTCCTCTGCCGTCCAGATCTCTCTTCTATCCACAGAAAACTCTCGGATGCCGACTTCCTTGTCCAATTTCAGAAGGAAATCCATAGCTTCCGCCAACGAATTTACGTCAAACTTGACTCGCACTCTGTACTTGTACCTCAACCTTCTTCATCACCTCCCTTCTTGATGCCCTCCTTCTTCACTATTCCAAGGGGTTCGATGATGATTTGGCCGTTAGAATTACGCTTAAAGACTAGAAACTTGGCATTTGGGATAATATCGCCTAGATAGACCCTCTTGTCCTTCCCTATCTTTCGCACCGCAATGACTGTTAATTCCTCTTCCACTTCGGAGGGCATCTAGGAGTTTAAGATTTGGAAAAAGGTATAAAAAGCCCAAGATTTGTATAAAGTCGTCTAATTGTGCAAAAGTTATAGTTTTGTATAAATTGTAAAAATTGTACAAAAGTTGAAGTGTGGGGGTATGATAACAAAGATATCAATTGATATCAATATCCGAAGGTGCGGGGGTAACCCCTTGGAAGGGTCATAAGTTACCTCGGGGGTAACTTGATAGCTGATTGTTGGTGAATGTTGATTTCCAAATTTTTGATTTCGGGCCTGGGTTTCTCTCTATATCAATAATTAACTTATAAAGGTATAGAGGTAAAAGAATTTTTGTAGATGTTCTTAGATTTTCTAGGATTTTTGAGGATATCAACCTGGATTCGAACCATGTGCGTCGTGAAATTTTGATTTTACGAAGCATTGCGGGTTCTGAACCCGAGAAATACTCGAGGAACCGACCTTCAAAAGGGGCCATCTCCTTCGTTTTTACGCCTCAGGTTAAGCCCTCTAAAAAGGGTCCATTCTCAATATATAAGAAGGGTCCGTCCTATCTCTACAAGCTGAAAAAGACGATAAAAAGTTGGGTTCTAAGGGCTTGTTTCCTAGGTTTTAAGGTTGGGGCTTGGAGATTATGGTGGCCTGAGTGGGTATTTTACCCTGGTTCCCCCCTGCACTCTTGAGCACATCAACCGAGTTAAGAGGGGGTAGTTCGCCCGATTCATGGAACTCCAACTTTAGGTTACCAATAATGGGTTTCCCCGCACCCTCTTCTATCTTCTTAACGGCCTCTAGATAACGCCAAAACTCATTCCAGAATTCTATGATGGGAGCTTCATTGACCTCGACAAGCCTACCGTTTTTTATCGAGAGAATAACGACCTCTGATTTCCACTTGCTTCCACTAAATCTATATGCCTCTATCTGGACCATGAACCCACAATTCTCGCACCAAAAACCGATGGGAATAAATTTCCCCTTCCTTTTGATGTAGCATAGGTTGATCCTTCCCAAACATTTGGTATGTCTTCCTAGCTTCATCCTTCCCTCTCCCTGGAGGATACCAATTGATACCAATTAAAGGTTACCATTAGTGGACTTTCCAGGTTTCCGACTCTTCTCTCTTAAAACATCTTTCCAGGGGTTATCCTTCACGAATTCCTCAAATAGCTCGTTGCTTGAAGAAATTGTCGGTTTAAAAGATGGTTTGGGGGCTTGGAATTTAGGAGGTTCTAGTTCTCTTGCCTTTACTAATTGAGCTTGCCTTTGGGCTTTCAACATCTCGATTTCCCTTCTCAGTTCATCGATCTGCCTTAAGATGTCCGACAAAACAAGGGGAGAAGGGAGTTGTTGGTTCGTTGAGATAAGCCCAAAAAAGGAGCTAATTGCTTCCTTAACTACGGCTGACTTGGGTATATTCCTAATTCTGGCCTCCTCCTCGATTCTTTTCAGTAGGTCCCTAGACAACCTTATGGTAATTCGGTCATCCTTCCTTCTTCTGGGCATCTAGATCTTACCTTCTCTGGCTCTTTCAATGAGGTTGAAGAATTGTCTAATCGAGGGCTCAAGCATTAGTAAGAATCTTGCAAAGCTTAGCTTACGTATCTTCTCCCTTAAAACTGCCTCTGGGACCCCAGAGGCTCGTGCAACCTCTTTTTGGGTAATGGGTCTTGTTATGGGTCTAGGCCTTGTTATTAGTCGTTTTCCCTTCCTCACAAGCTCTACGCCCCTAAGCTCTCCTATCAAGCTGATTTCTAGTGTGTTCCCCTGGGGTCCTCTGAACATCTTCCTGGTCTTGACTATCCCCATCTTACTTAGCTTCCTTATTGCCTGGTAAACCGTTCTTCTGTCGAAGGTAGGCCATCCTTCATACTTGCAGAATTCGTTCGCAAGCTTCATTATCTCGCCCGTCATTAGGGGCTTTTTGTGAACGTCTAGGACGGCCCATAGTATGACGTAGCAAGGGGGCCTTGGTATTCTTTCTTTTCTCTCTTTGATAAGGAGGATGTTCAACATCAACATCGACCCCCAACCCCTAAGTATTCTTCCAGGGTTACGCAATATCTATGGAAGGCTAGTTCTTGCTTTACCTCGACGTTGAAGCCCATTTCCCTAGCTTCCTTGATCTGCTTCCAAATCCCTTGGGGGCTAAGGGCTAAGGGAGGAATGAATTGAGGCATCCATATAGCTTTTTCATGGTTCAGCTTGCCTACCCAAGCTTCGTCGGGTTCAATCAGTTCGAGGACCCTGGGTATGTTGGTCCCCTTAAAGCAAGGCTCGAAGCTTATCCATGTGAATTTGCCGTGCTCCTTGGCCTTCTTAAGGGCCTTAATCCTATCTTGAACCGAAGAGGCTCCAGGTTCAACTAAAAGCCTTATGTCTTCCCTTAGAGTGGTTATGGTTTGGCCAAACTTTAGATTCCAGGGTATAAAGAGAGCGGGAAATTCCCCTGCCTTGCTTAGGAACCGTATTTTGGGCATGATGGAGGGGGCTTCTTTCGAGATTATGGATAGGATAGTAAAGCAGACTTCTCTTAGCTCTTTAGAAGCCATTGGGTCGTGAGATGAAGATAGGAGAATGTCTCCTTTTGGCTCAAACCTCTCTAGTTGTCTCCTTAATTCTGGGAAGTCAAAGTCTATTGTTGGCTCTCTTTTGCCCCTTAAAGGCGTCATATAGCAATATTGACAGTTATGGGGACAGAAATTGGCGAAGTTTAGGTTGTGCTCAACGTATTCTATCCTGCTTGGCTTGATTCTCATTACCAACCCCTCGCCTCCTTAATCCGTATGGGGAAAGAGTAGGTCCAAGCGTAGTAGAGCGGTTCTCCACAAATGGGGCACCTTAAATTCTCGTGAATGTCGATTATGACAAAATCTAAGTGGGCTTGACAACTAGGGCATATCATGGCTCATTCCTCCCTAGCATATTGTCGGTAAACGGCCATCATCTTCTTCCTTCTTTTGAGAATCTTGGGGTCCGTTGGTAGGAATTCGCCCCTTGCTTGGATCTTCTGCCTCGCTCTCCTTATGGACTCGAAGCTCGTTAGCCTCTTGTTCCCCCAGATGAATTTGTCGGGGATGAAAACGGGTAGACCATCAAAATGCTTCCAATACCTGATGAGGAGCCATGTATCGTCGTTTCTCGTCGCTGGGAAATTCTTAAGGAGCCATCTTACTCTTTCCTCGATAGTTTTGAGCCTCTTGACCCCTTCCTCTATCTCCTCATTGCTCATTTTGAGAAGCCTCCCATAACCTGGATCATTTGATGAATCAGATTGCGGAGCATCCTGTTCTCCTCGATTATGCGTTTGTTCTGCTGAACTACGGCCTCAACCAGATCGACAAGGTTTTCCGTCCTCTTCATGAAGGCCCCTATCATGTTGAAGGTCTGCACGGTCGTTATGCCCCCTTGCAACCATGCCATTACTTGTTCTGCCGTCATGACCCCCTTCTTAGGCTGGATCTCCTTCCTAATCTTGTCCCCTTTCTTGTAGATGCGGATTAGAGCAAGATCTAGGACCTCAACCGTTATGCACTTAACCCCGTCAAGGGCCCACTTCAAGCGGTCGTCTTGATTGGTTTGGACCCTAGCTACGTAGATAACGTCGTTCGTCGGCTCTATGCCCAGATGCTTCCAAACTTCGTTCTTGAAGAAGGCGATAGCATGGGAGAAGCCGTTATAATCAAGGCCCGAGTCGTTGGCAATCCAGCAAGTAACTTGCTTGTTCTTAGCTCCGAATGTGAAGGTGTACTCCGTGTCTCCTATCTTCTTCTTGTAGGAAAGGGATGGGAACTTGTCTGTTATGAGAGGGGAAAAGGTAAGGGTAAGATCGTGGACCCTAAAGTTGGCTTGCTCCTGGTTGGGGCTCCAAGGGGGCTCCTGGGCCGAGACCAACCCCGCTCCCTGGATCGTATAAGATCCCCATGATACCCTCTTGACCCAAGTCCCTTGCTTGGCCATTTTGGAAAGGTAGATTCGGACCGTGTTGAGGGCTATACCCGTTAAATTAGAAATTTCCTTAGGTGTTAGGGGTCTTCCTTCCCTTTCTAGTGTCTCTAGTATTTTCTTCTGGGTAGGCGTAAGAGTTGGTAGTGTTGATGATGTTATATGTAAGTCCTTATATTCGCCGTTAGAGGCATCTTTTTTCATTGTTTCCCCCTGTTAAGCTTCCTTTTCAATTGGTTCAGCAGTTGGAAGGCTTGGTTTTTGGTTATTGTGAGGGAGATTGTGTCATAATTGTCGGTCTCAATTTTGATCTGTAATTCTCCAGAGGCCAATTCGATGACATCGATCCAAGGAGAGGGCTCAATGTCAGTTATGTCAAGATCAATATCATAACAGAGGCCAAGCTTCTCTTGTTCAGGCATTATTTCCTCACTCTCCCAACTGTAAGATGTCCAAAATCTTCTGCGACAGCTCTGGATCGTATTTCTCCTCACTGACTTTGACTCTCTGACCCAGTTTGTTGATCTTGAATTTCCTTTTGAACAGGATGTTCCAGTCCTTGCATCCCCTTTCTATTCTGAGGAGATTGCATACCTCACGGCGATAGTCGCTTCCAAGAGCCAGTTGCATAAAGACCGCTTTGATATCATCGATCTCGTTGTCCAAGTCAAGCTCCAGGTGATAGCCATTTGTTGTGTGACTGCACCTGACAGCAACGACTTTAAGGCCCATGTACTTCATGATCCAAGCTCTTTCGAGGAAAACGTCGAGACCATTCTTCCCATCCAAGTCAAGCTTGAGTGTCTTCATTTTCTCCTCTCCCTTGTCCAGAACTTGAGGAAGAGTTCTGTTGCAATGAGAAAGAGGAAGGAACTGATGAGAACAAAGAGAACATCCTCAATCATTGGGTCCATGCTCGAATTCACCCTTTTGTCCCCCTCAGAAGGTCTGTGCAAGCCCTCTCCATTTCCTGGTCGATCTCTTCCCGTATCTTGCCTACTAACTCCTCTAGCAAGTAGTTGAGTGGTCTGTCCTCCATTGGGAGCTTCAAGATCTCCTGGATGAAGAATTCCATGACTTGTTTATCGAATCCTCCGTGCCCCGAGTAATTGGTTGCATTTCCTGTAACAAGCTTGAGGTCGCCTCCTCTCCATTTTACTATGATCTCGTAGAAGAATCTAAGCTGGGCCGTGCTCTCCTTACTTTCAGAACAGAAGAACCTCCAAGCGGGGCATTTCCACACCCTGAACTTCTTTTGGATGAAGAAGGCAATGAGGTCCTCGGGCTCTCTGAAGTAGATCATGTCCCCAATCCAAAAGATGATGTTGGGGCGTCTTTTGACGAAATCGGAGATGCGTTGCATTATTAACTTTCTCTCGGCTTCGTTCAAGGTTCACTCCTCCGCTAAGAAGGGAATAAGGGACTCCGTGCATTTAGCCCTCTCTGGAAGGTGTTTCCTCTTTTGGTAGTTTTGGATTTCCTTGATTACCTTCCCTCCGTCCTCTAGCTCCTCTACGCCGTCCTCCGTAAGTCTCATATAGCCCCTGGTAAAAGGTGCGAAGATTTCGTAGGGCTCCTCGATTTCATGGAAGGAGCCCGTTAAGAAGATCTGAACGTCAAGGTTGTATTTCTTGGCAACTTCCTCGATTGCCTCAACGGTTTCCCTCAATGTGTTGTCTATGATGGCCGTCGATCCTATGGAATAGGAACCGCATCTTCTATCTACGGTCCCTCCTCCCCCTCCGTCTCCCTTGCTCTCGTGGTACTCTATGACCCTTAGCTTGCCCATTAGCTCTTTGTTGGCTTCCTCGGTAAGGCCCTTGATGTTTACCCCTGAGATAGTGAAGTAACCAAATATCCAAGCCTTTTGCTCCGTACACTCCTCTTCTGGGTCCTTCTTGAAGGCTAGAAGGACCCTCTCCCCGAACTTCATGGTCTTGGCGATTGGAATGGGAGTGGCCCTTGCAACCCCGTACTTCTTGGCCTCCTTCTTGAAGGTCTTAGGTGTGTAGTACTTGGCCCCAACGTAGTGGAGCCAATGGCCTTGGGTCATCGCTCCCTGGGTCTCCGTCATAGCTATGGTCATGCCTCCTCCTCCCAATATTCCCTTGCATGGATTGGAGTCGGAAACGGCCCTGCAATGATTCTCTTCGGGTCCCAGAAGATGAATTCGCTCTTTACGGGCCCGTTATGGGAGGGGGTTCCGTGTTGGGACGTGATGTAGTACTGTCCGTCCTCTCCCAAGCAGATTGCAATCTCCCAATGGTGTACTCCTTCGATGAAGGGCTCAAGGACCTCGATCTTTTGAATGAGTTTTACTTGCTTCTGTTTTTGCTCCATTTATTTCCTCCCCTCCCTAAGGGATTCGAGAGCTAACCTGCATCCTAGTTCGTTGCAGAAGGTAATGTTCGCATCCCAGAACAATACGGGCGTTGATAAGACCCCGAATACATTCCAAAGAGTTGTTAAGTCCTCTATTTCCAGGATAGAGACGTTTAGCTCTCTTGCCATTGCCTTAAGCTCTTCTGAATCGTTCTTACCTACGATAAGACAAGGAAGTTTTAGGGAATAGTTTTCGGTAAGATCTCTACTCTTCTGTTCGTTTGAGCTTACTTTTTGATCGATGGAGGGGTATCTTGGCGAAAAAGTGTTACTAGAGCCTTCTAAAGGTGCGTTTTGCGACGTCCGTTTAAATAGTGACTTAAAAGGTTTCATACCCTTTATTAGGGTGAAACTACTTACCAGATTCGGGAATACTTTTACATACCTCATCTTGGGTCCATACCTCCCAAGTTTGAGGTTGGGGGTCCCTCCCTGGGTGGGGGCTTCGGACCCCCATACCTCTTGCATGACATAAGGGCATATTTAATAAATATTATGGAATACTTTTCTGGGTTAGAAATGAGATATGACTACACTACAATCTCTGTTGAAAGGATTGATAAGGAGGAAATGGAAAAGCTTAGGGGTTTTCTCATTCAAAAAACGGGTCAATATATTGATCTAAGTGAATGTCTTAAATTCCTTCTTATCTTAGTCTCTAAAGTAGAGGAAAGCAAGCCCGAGATTCTTGAAAAAGCTCTTGAGGAATTTAAAAGGGTAATTGGAAAGAAGATAGGGAAAAGGAAGGTAGAGTAGTTCAGTCTTTTTTCTTGAAGAGCTTCCTCCATTCCTCCCTTAAGCCTTCTCTATCCAGGTGCATATATTTCTGGGTCGTCGATAGAGAAGAGTGGCCTAAAAGGAGCCGTATGGCTTCCACACTAGCCCCCTGCTTCAATAAGTTCG
Source organism: Thermoproteota archaeon (assembly GCA_003661365.1). Lineage (GTDB taxonomy): Archaea > Korarchaeota > Korarchaeia > Korarchaeales > Korarchaeaceae > QMVU01. The sequence continues at coordinate 25,752 of QMVZ01000007.1, forward strand.
TTGCCGTGCTATGCCTTATCATGTGGGCCGTTATCCTCTTCCCCGTTGCCTCGCTTAGCTTCTTCATTAGCCTCTGAACCGATCGTTGGCTAATCCCTAGCACGGGCTCGTCCTTGAAGGAGGGCTCGGATAACAACATCCAGGTCCTTAGCCTCTTCGCCAACTCTAGGGATATAAAGACGATCCTCTCTTTCCCTCCCTTCCCTCTAATCTTTATCTCTCGATGTTTCCAATCTATGTCCTCCCATCTTAAGGAGCATAGCTCCGAAATTCGCACACCCGTCTCGAATAGGAAGTGAATTATTAAGGGGTCCCTAACCTTCGTTATCGGGTCCCTCGCTAGTTGCTCTGAAATCTCAATCAGCTTCTCTATCTCCTCCACATCTAGGAATTCGATTTCGGTTTGCTCGATCCTTGGCCTTGGGACCTCCTTCCAAGGGTTGTTATCTATCTTTTTTGTTAATTTGAGGTAATCGAAGAAGGCCGTTAGACCCGCTATGTACGTTATCAGCGTTCTGTTCTTCAATCTCCTCTTCTCTTGTATGAATGATAGGAATTCGTAGCAATCTTGAAGGCTTACCTTCTCCAGATTTTTTCTCTTTAGGTTAAGCCATTCCAAGAACTTCCTAACCTTGTAGGAGTAGTTCTCCTTTATTGTCCGCTCGCTTAGGCCCCTGGCCTTTAAGTAGGCTATAAATCCCTTAAGTAGTTCCGATTCTTCCCTGGGTGGGGGCATCATCTCAAATTTAAAGGGTAATAATCAAAAAAGTTCTTATTGGGGTCTCAAAAGAAAAGAGAGAGGGAAAGTTTTTGATCGCCTAACCTCCGAACCAGGCTTCCCATAGGCTTACGCTCTTTCCTCCCCTCCCATTACAATAAGGGCAAGTGTCCTTGACTGTTACATAACCGCTCCCTTGACATTTGGGGCAAGTTTCTATCTCCGTCACGTATATCCAACCCGTCCCTTTACATCTCGTGCAAGTGAATAGGCCTCCTAAGATCCTACCCGTCCCATCACAAGTCGGGCATACTTGTTTCTTTTCGACGACGACCGTGCCCTCTCCGTTGCATTGCGGACAAGTCATTTTCCTGGTGTTATAGCCCCTTCCGTCGCAATGAGGACATTCGACCCATGTTTCAACGGTAAATAAGATTCCTAAAACGACAAAAGCAAGAGCAACGATTCCTAGGATGGCATAAGTCCTGGAACTCATTAAATCGAATTGGTCGATAAATAAGAAAAAGTTTTACCATAAAGAAAAAGAGGGTTAGCCCCATATCTTAGCCTCTAACTTTTCCAACTCTTTTTGCCATTCCTCGGCTTTTTTCATTAGCTCCTTTGCCTGCTCTTCTGTAACAGTACAAGCTGGCCTAATCCTCTTACCCCCTACATACTCCGAATGATGGATACGCCAATAGGTTTTTCCTCCTATTCTCTGTGGGGCCAAGGACCCCCACTTCCCACAAATTGGGCATTTGACCCTCATCTTGCGACCCTTGTCTATTTGTGCCCTAGGCGTATATAAATTAGGCCTCACCCTCTAAGCAATCCCTCCAGGTAATCCTTAGCTCTTCTAGATAGTCCCTAATTTCGTTCCATTCTTCCCTAGTTATCCCCGTTAAACGTTCTGCGATTTTATCCGCTTTCTCTTCGTCTATTCTTTTATTGGGCCTCATTATGACCGCTAAGGTTCCGAACTTGGTTTCGTCTTCTCTGAAAACTATTTGATGGCCTACCTCATGACCGCATACGAATTTAAGGCCCTTGGTGGCTTTTTCTGGGTCTAATTTGAAAGCATCTTCGAAAAATCTTTTGTTTATCGTTATATTACGCCTGGTAATGATGTATTCGACCTTTCTTTCGCCTAGGGGTTTCGCCCCACATACTACCCTGGAGTGGCCATAACTTCTTAGATCCCTTATGTAGATCTTAATATCGACGCCTGGCAATTCCTTAGCTATTAGCTCCTTTAAGTACCTTCTAACTTCCTTTTTCCAATTCTTAGGGGTCCATACTTCTTTATCAGAAAATTGGGGGGTCGGAGATTCGGTGCCCTCAATCTCCTGGAGATAATCGACTAATTTAGCTGGCCTGGGGGCTTCGTATGTTGGTATTTCCTGGGGCTCGGTCGCTGGTTCTGGGTTCTCGGGCTCTTGCTTGGGAGGTCTGGGGCTTAATATGAGCTTTATTGTCTCTTTGTTGAATGTGAACCGTCTTCCTGTCTCTAAATCCTCTATTGTCCACTTCTTCTTTTTGTCCCAGGTTTGATAGGTGCATTTTATCACTATATAGGGCCGTCCGCTCTTTATTGAGTACAAAACCAAGCCTGGCTTGAGTTCGTCAATATTGGGGCTTCTTTCTTGCTCTTCTTCCTGGGTTGGTTTCTCTATTTTTTGTTGCTTTAGATCCTCGGGTTTAGGTGGTATATTCTCGGGTGGCTCCAGGTTCTCTAGTTTTATCTCAAGGCCGTTAGCTGGCCTTATTTCGCAAGCGTATATAGCTGGGTCGAATACGTCAAATATTCTTTTTTCTTCGTTCCAATAAATTGAGAATTCGCACCGCTTTATTTTTGCTATTAGCCACTTAGGATATTTCTTAAAGGGCTCGAATTCGGATTTTTCGGGGTAAACCGTGCCGTAATTAGACGAATAGTAATAGAT
>QMVZ01000008.1 GCA_003661365.1 Thermoproteota archaeon
GTTAGAGTCAAGCGCTGATCTTGAGGGATTAGAGGTTCCCAATCCGAAAACTAGCGGAAGGCTCCCTCTCATGATTAGAACAGCTGAACTAATGCAAGAACTTAGAAGAAACACGTTTGTCGGGTTCTACGTGTCAGGACCTTTTACCCTGGCTGGCCAGCTTGTTGGATTCGGTAGATTGATGAGAATGGTTAGGAAAAAACCCGATCTCTTGGATGAAATCATGTCCTTTTCAACAGATGTTATTCTGAGCTATGCAAGGGAACTAGCTCCCATCACAGAGCTTTTGGTCTTGGCAGAACCTATGTCAAGTTCCATCCCAAATGAAGACTTCAGAAGGTTCTCCAAGCCCTACATTTCGAGGATAATCGAGAAAGTAGGGTCCACTTGGGCTCTACACATATGTGGCAGGGCAAATCACCTGCTTTTAGATATGGTGGAGACAGGATCGCACATTCTGAGCTTTGATGACAATATAGATCTTAGAGTTGCTGCCGAAAAAGTTCCTGAAGATGTAATTCTGTTCGGAAATTACTCTCCTATGAAGTTGGCTACAAGACCACAAGGCGTGGTAGAGACGGAAGTTGGAGACATATTGAAACGAATGTCTGATTTCAGAAACTTAATAGTAAGCACAGGATGTGATGTCCCCTATTTTGCACCTCTGGAGAATATACACGCGTTTATGAAAGCAGCGAGGTCTTTCTAGAATAGAATATTGAAGATAAACACGTATAGAGCGAATGGTATCATGATATGATCTGTTTATGCTGAAACAGCAAATACTTACCTTTTAGAGCATGCATCTGAAGCCTTCAGAGCCCCATTAGCTAGCTCCATCAACTTTTTCCTTGGATTTGGGTGTTTTGCCACAGCAGAAGCAAGAAGGACACCGTCTGTTCCAAGCTCAATTGCCTTCTCAACGTCTTCTCCTGTAGAAATACCTGCACCGCACAATACTTTGACGTCAGGAGCGAACGACCTAACTAAATCTAAGGTTTCGGTTACGGTCTCTGGTCTTGCCTTAGATACCGGGATTCCAGTTCCAATAAGTTCTGGAGGCTCTATAGCAACAGAAGTAGGCTGCAGTAGAGCGACTGAGAGAGTTTCTTTTGGTGTAGAGGCGCATATTATGGAAATTAAGCCTTCTTCCACCAGTTTTTGGTTAATCCAAGAGATATCACTTAATTTCAGCCTTTTTTCGCTGTGATTCACTAGGCTCCCAGCTATTCCGTATTTTTTAAGTTGTAGTGGGCTTATATGACCAGTAAAAGCCCCAAAAGGGGTAGAATCAACGTGTTGAACGAAAATTGGAATTTCCAGCTTCTCTGCCAGCGTAGCGGCGTCCAAAGCATTAGGTGCAATCCCTATAAGAACTCCACTCTCCTTCCAAACCGACTCTGCTGCCTTACCTATTTCAAAAGCTTTCTGACCTATAGACTGTTCGTAAAGCTTCAGGTTCACTAGAATTACGGGAAGTCTATCTCTCATCCCAACAAAACTCGTTAATTTTCAATAAAAAGGATTCCTCGTTAAATCCGTTCTTAATTGTTTGGTAAAAAGGTCCTTAGTTGTCTGGCTGGAACCTCTCCAGCACATAATATGTTAATTTTCTGGAAGAAAGCAATCCACTATTTTTCGAATGTAAAAGATGTGTTTTTGAGTGAGGATTTACATCGAACTTGGGATATATTTGACGAAACGCCTCTCAGTTCTAGATTCTGATTTATGCGTTGGCTGTGCATCATGCATGCTTGCCTGTACTAGAAGATTCGCTGAAGTTGGTTATGGAAAGTCAGCGATACACGTTAGAAGTGCTGGAGGCATGGAGAAAGGCTTTATCGTAGTGGTTTGCAGGGCCTGCTTAGAGCCTCCATGTGCAAAAGTATGTCCTGAAGATGCTCTCGTGCCTAGAAAAGGCGGAGGCGTCATCCTTAAACCTGAAAAATGCATAGCGTGCGGTTATTGTGTTGAAGCATGTCCCTTTGGAGCAATCTTCTGGGATGAAGAGGTAAACAAGCCCATAATCTGCGTGTACTGTGGCTATTGCGCGAACTACTGCCCTTACAATGTGATAGCTCTTGAGGAGGTGAGATGAATGTACGAACCGAAGCCTTTCTCAAAAGTTCTGTACATAGATCTAAACAGAAGAACGAGCTGGGTCGAAGAGAGAGATGACTTAGTAGAGGAATGGCTTGGAGGGATCGGTTTAGGAATTCAACTACTGAAAGAAGAGAGCATGACGTCAGTTGATCCTTTGAGTCCAGAGAATTCCATAATACTCGCAGTAGGTCCCTTTAATGCAACGTATCCTCTTGGATCCAAGACTGTTGCCCTTTTCAAAAGTCCTCTTACTGGGAACTTGGGAGAATCATATGCGGGTGGAAGGAGTAGCGTTTCAATCAAGCTTGCTGGCTACATGGCCATTGTCATAAGAGGGGCTAGCGAAACTCCCATATACTTAGCAATTCACGAGGACAGGGTTCACTTCAGGGACGCAAGTGCTCTCTGGGGAATGACAAGCAGTTTTACAGTTGGAAGGGTGATTGCTGAAAGGGAGCCGAGTGCAGGTTACAGAAGCATTCTTAGAATAGGTCCTGCAGGAGAAAAGCTGGTCAGGTACGCATCAGTAATGGTAGAATCTTTCAGACATTTCGGAAGACTAGGCTTAGGAGCCGTGTTTGGTTCTAAAAAACTAAAGGCCATCGTTATCTCGGGAAGGAAGGCTTTAAAGGTAGAAGACAAAGTTGCTTACAAGAAAGTTTACGATGAGATCTTCGAGAAGGCAGTTAGATCTGGATTGATGAAGAAGTACCACGAGCTAGGAACTACGATGAATGTCTTGCCATTAAATGAGCTAGGTGCCTTGCCCACTATGAACCTTAAATCAGGCAGATTTGAGCAGGCTGAGAACATAAGCGGAGAAGAGATGGCTTCAAAAGTTTTAGGAAGAAGAATTGCTTGTTCAGGATGCCCAGTTGCGTGCATTCATCTTGCAGCGTTAAGGGAACCCTACCCGCATGAACCCTTCTTCTACAAGACTGTATTCATCTCGTATGACTATGAGCTAGCATACGCCTTAGGAAGCATGTTAGGCATAGGAAAGAGAGAGGGCTTCTTGAAGCTCCTGCATTTTGTCGAGTCAGCTGGATTAGATGCCATAAGCACTGGTGTTTGCTTTGCTTGGGCTACAGAAGCCCTTGAAAAGGGGCTGATTTCCGAGAGAGAGACCCTCCTTAGGCTAAAATGGGGAGACTATGAGTCATATATTAAAGCCGTAAAAATGATCGTAGAACAGCCAAACGAGTTCTATAAAGAACTGGCTTTGGGAGTTAGGAATGCATCTAAACATTTTGGAGGAGAGGAATTTGCACTTTCCTTCGGTGGGAATGAAATGCCTGGATATCACACAGGACCCGCAGCTTACCTCGGCTTTCTTGTCGGAGGCAGACACAGTCATCTTGACAATGCTGGATACTCCCTTGATCAAAAAATCAGGGAGCTTCCACCTCCAGAAGAGCTAGTCGAGAAATTGATTAAGGAAGAGAGTTGGAGAATGGTTCTCAACAGCCTAGTAATTTGTCTGTTTGCAAGAGGTATATACGATGCTGAGACGGTGTCGGAGGCATTAGACCCCCTGGGCATACCAGTTCCTCCTGAAGAACTTCACAGGCTCGGACGAGACATATACAAACAGAGGTACTCCCTTAAGATTCAAATGGGGTTCGACCCAACGGAATTAAAACCTCCAGGAAGGATCCTGGAGGTTCCCACGCCCCATGGTACCCTTGAAGAAGAGTATTTTGAACGCGGTCTGAAACACTTCAGCAACATCCTGAGAGACTGGGATATCATTTAAATTACTAAACAATTCGAAAGAACGGTTCATTTTTTCTGTGGAAAAGGCGATTTAGATGTCTGCTCCCATCTTATGGATAGGACTAGATGACTTAGATGGTGAAGATTCCGAGGACACTGGCTCTATAGCCAGCAAAATAGCACGCCAACTTCGTTTGAAGGGATATAACGTGGAAATGTTCAAACTACAACTTCCCAAGCTCAAAGAGATAGGGTTTGACAACGACAATGCAGCATACGCTATCAGGGTGAGAATGGATCCAGGAGAGGCTATGGATTTTGTTGGTGAGCTAGTAATGGATATTTCATCTATTGAAAGCGATCCTGGCTTAGCTATAGTCATGGATAGGGCTTTTCCTTTGGCTGTTAAGCTTGCAAAGGCATCCTTGAATTCCAAAATCCCTAAAGAGCTCGTTTTAGAGGTGTCGGAGCAAACAGGAATCCAATTGCTTGAATTGGGCGGAAACGGGGACGGGGTTATTGGTGCTTTTGCTGTGGCGGTGCTAGCATCTGTGGGATGCGCGGAAAAGCTTCAAATTGATGTCTAACTGAAAATAATCGATCTATTCGGATTCGAGGAACTTCCAAGCGAGCAAGTCTGACTCTATGGATGCAGCAGCAGAAACCACGTTGGGAAGGAGCCATAGGATTCCTTTTCCAGTCGGGACATGGAGCGCAACGCAGATATGCCCAATAACCTTCTTGCTCGATTTCCCTTCGTGTAAAGGCAAGCTATATATTCCAATATCTCCTTTTGGGCCCAGCTTTCTCTCCATACCATCTTCGTGGGTCATGACCTTGAGGTAGTGCACATCTCCTAGCGTAGGTAAGAACTCAATGGTTTCTCCGCTAACTATGAGTATCAACATCCTCAAAGCGTCAGCCATCCCCTCAAGAAGATCTATTAGGACCTCTAAACCCTTTCTCTCTAAAATCTCTCGCATCCACTCAAGTATCTCCTCTTTTGAGCTTTCTCTTTCTTTTAGGAGGTGTCTAGCTATGTTCTCTATTCTCTTGGCTTTATCTCTAATTATTTCACCTTGTTTTTCATCTTCCTTTCTGCCCTCTTTTGACTCCACTCTCCAACCCTTGCCCAAATTACAAGATCACTCACATAAGAGAAAGAACAGCTATTAACTTAACCTATTCTTCTACTAACGGATAAGTTAGATGGGCTAGAACAGACCTGCCTAATTAGGGGGGGTTTACCTTCCGAAACATCATAAATAAATAGGTCAAAGAAAGGGTCAATAACCGGTTCCAAATAATGTTTCGAGAAGTTCTAAGGGTGATCAGATGAATTCAAAAGATGACACAGATCTAAACAGCGTGAAATGGCACACGTTAAGCCCTGAGAAAGTCCTAAAACTGCTTAATTCATCGCGAAAGGGGTTAAGTAAGGAAGAAGCCCAAGAAAGGCTTCAGATATACGGGTACAACGAGATCGAGGAGAAAAAGAAGAAAACGGCTTTAAGCATATTTTTAGATCAGTTTAAGAGTTTCTTAGTCGCAATCCTTCTTTTCGCCATCCTGTTCTCAATAATCATGAAGGACTATATCGACGCTGGGGCCATAGCTACAATACTTCTTCTCAACGCAGTCCTAGGGACTTTTCAAGAGTACAGGGCTGAGAGGTCTCTTGAAGCGTTAAAGAGGCTAGCAGCTCCAAAAGCAAAAGTGATAAGAGATGGTCTTGAGACAATGGTTCCTGCAAGAGAACTCGTTCCAGGCGACATTGTGGTCTTAAGAGTTGGGGATAAGGTCCCAGCAGACTGTAGACTTATAGAATCCTACAATTTGAGAGTTGATGAAGCCATTCTAACAGGAGAATCGGTTCCTGTCGAAAAAGACCCATCTGTCATTCTTGATGAAGAAACTCCTCTTCCAGAAAGGAGGAACATGGTCTATTCCTCCACAATAATCTCCTATGGGCATGGACTAGGCATCATCGTCGCAACCGGCATGAAGACAGAGGTTGGTAAGATAGCTGAGATGCTTAAAGAGGAAGAAGAAAGGGCAACTCCGCTTCAAGAGCGTTTGGATAGATTCGGAAAGAAACTAGGGCTTTTTATCCTTATACTATGTGCAATAGTTGCCATATCTGAGATAATCGAGTATGGCGGGCTACATAGCCTTAGGGTGCTTGAAGACGCGATTCTCACATCAATTAGCCTAGCGGTTTCAGCTGTACCCGAGGGCCTGCCAGCTGTTGTAACCGTGACTTTGGCCCTAGGAATGAGGAGAATGGCAAAAAGAAATGCGATAGTTAGAAGGCTTGCAGCAGTCGAAACGCTTGGAAGCGCAACCGTGATATGTAGTGATAAGACAGGAACCATAACAAGGAATGAGATGACAGTAAGAGAGGTTTGGCTTTACAACCGCGACTTAATTGTTACAGGGGAAGGATACAAACCAAAAGGGAAATTTATACTGAAGCAAGGGAACTCTTCGTGCGAGATATCTGCAGAAGATTTACCAGGCTTTAAATTGCTCTTAAAAACAGGAGTCCTCTGTAACGATGCATCCTTAGTATCTACTGGGGAAGAATTTCATACAAGCGGAGACCCAACAGAACTTGCTCTCTTGGTTCTTGGAGCCAAGGGAGGATTGATGAAAGAACCTTTAGAGGAGAAGGAACCAAGACTAGATGAGGTACCCTTTGATTCAACTAGGAAAATGATGACCACAATACACAGGAATTCTGAGGGCCTAATTGCCTATTCTAAAGGGGCCCCAGAGGCCATATTGAAGGTGTGCGACAGAATCTTGGTAAACGGGGAGATAGTGGAGTTAAACAACGAATTGAAAGAAGAAATCCTGTTAAGAGTCGAGGATATGGCCAAAAGAGCCATGAGGGTATTAGCCTTAGCATACAGGAAGTTAGATGATGGATATAACAAGAATGAAGTCGAGAAAGGCATGGTATTTCTTGGCATCGTTGGAATGATAGATCCTCCAAGGGCAGAGGTTAAAAAAGCTGTTAAACTGGCAAAACAGGCCGGTCTTAAGGTCATAATGGTGACAGGAGACCATAAGTTAACTGCTGAGGCCATTGCAAAGGAAGTTGGCATAGCAGAAGAAGAGGACTCAATCGTTATCACAGGTGAAGAGCTAGAAAACATGAGTGATGAGGAACTGGACGAAGTAATCGATAAAGTAACCGTCTTTGCTAGGGTTTCGCCAAAGCACAAACTAAGGATAGTTGACTCGCTCAAGAGAAGGAATCACATCGTAGCAATGACAGGAGACGGCGTAAATGATGCTCCTTCAGTGAAGAGGGCTGATATAGGGATAGCTATGGGGATAAGAGGTTCGGATGTGACAAAGGAAGCAGCTGACATGGTGCTAGCTGACGATAACTTCGCAACTATTGTTGCAGCGATCGAGGAGGGTAGAACGATTTATGAAAACATCAGAAAGTTCATAAGGCTTTTACTCTCCGCAAACTGGGATGAGATAGGTGTTGTATTCATAGCTGCCATGGCAAAACTTCCAGTACCATTACTTCCAGTTCAGATCTTGTGGATAAATCTAGTTACTGACGGTCTTCCTGCCCTTGCTTTGGGAATGGATCCCCCGGATCCGGATGTTATGAAGAAGTCACCTAGGAACCCCAAAGAGGAGATCTACCATGGAATGTTTGAATTTATTCTCGTAGCAGCGGTTATAGCTGCAATAGCTTCTTTGTTGCCCTTCTATTACTTATACAAGACGACAGGAGACATTTCTCTTGCAAGAACTGTGGCTTTTACCGTTGCAGTTTTCTTCGAAATGTTTCTCTCCTTTAACTGCAGGTCACCAGAGCGTTACATATTTACCTCAAAGAAAAGGCTCATGGCAAACAAGACTTTGTTTTTAGCCGTGACTCTATCTCTATTACTCCAACTCTTGGTCATTTACGTTCCATTCTTACAAATAATCTTTGAAACTTCTAGTTTGAGTCTTAGAGAGTGGATCGTTGTACTTGGAGCATCCTCAGGAGGTTTGCTGCTCTATCCAAAGTTATTCGAAAAGAAGTTCAAGATGAGATGAGAACCAAAATCTCAAAGTTAACACGCTTAGAGGGGATAACATTTTATCTAACTTCTTTAAAATCTAGAATGGCCCGTGATGAAAATTCCTTCAGCGGATCAATGAAGAATGATGGGCGGACTGAGGCCTTCATAGTCCTGTGATGGTGTACTTTAGAATTACATTCCAGAGAATCTTCCCCTCTTTTCCGAGCGACATCATAGCCCTGTTATAGACTAGCTTAGTTAAGCCATAGATGAACATATCGCGCTTCAAACCCTTTAAATTCAAGTCTTCGGCCCAAGTTTCTGCTTCTGACAAACACCACTCGAGCATGCTTCCAGCTAGGTCAAGCATCTCGTCGCTTCCAGCGAAGATTGGTGAGCTAGCGTCAATGGAAGATCTTACCTCAGACCTTGGCTGACCAACCTCAATCGTACAGAATAGGCCTTCATCGGTTTCACCGAACGTACTCTTATAGGCCATGGGTTCAGCTCCCTCAAACCCACAAACAATGAGTTGTCCCGAATCGACTGGTAGAGCGTTTATTCTACCTAAGAGAACATCATCCAAGGCTACATCTAGCTCTCCTAACGCAGCAATGCTTAGCATTTCCTTAGAATCGCCAGCAAGCCCTGATAATCCGTGATAAACCAGTTCTACAATTTCATTTGCTAGCAAACTGATTTCAGGATCTATCTCCAAGAAGCTCTCCTTTAAGATCAGTGGGAAGTTGAGTGAATTTCCTTTGACGAGGCCAATTCCCTCAAGTTCCTTGATCTTATCGGTTTCTCCAAGTAGCTGCCCTTCCTCTTTCTGCATCCGCAAAAGGGCCTCTTGAACTCTAGGATCGTGGAGTAAATTGTCGACATCAACAGGAATATTCCCAAAAATCGCTGTGATAAACACTATCTGGCTCAAATTAACCACAGAACTCATAATGATAACCAAGCCCAGAATATAATTTTGGGATTTAGCATAGTTGAATTTGTTTTGGATGTCAAGAGTTATTTTGAGTGATTGATAATTGGAAACAGAGCGATGAAAATACTCGTTGATAAGAGGGAAGATCAGTCAAAGGGATGGGCTGAGAAGATGAGACAGATGGGTGTAGAAGTAGAAATCTCTTGGCTTGAAGCAGGAGACTTCCTAGTAAAGGGAGGAGAACACATTTTACTGATCGAAAGGAAAAGCGTTTCGGATCTTGTGAACAGCGTGATATCAAAGAGGCTTTTCGACCAACTCGACGCCTTGGCCCACCAAGAGGTACCCTTTTCTCTGATGATTACAGGGGATCCTAAAGATGCGTGGAGGAAGTTTAGATCGATGGGAAGAGATCCAAGCTTAGTCTGGAATGTTTTCCTCGGAATACAAAATGAGTTAGCCCTTTCTGGGGTTCCTACGATAGTTGTTCCAGATGAAGATCTTGTACCAAAGACCCTTTACCTTCTCGCCAAAAAGATGGAAACCGGGGTTAGACCTAGTTTACGAGTAGTAAAGAGAAGCAGAACTCTTGCAGACGAACAAGTTGAGGTTCTTGGTACAATAAGAGGTCTAGGCATCGTAAAGGCAAAGGCTATAATTGAGAGGTTCAAAACCCTGAAAAGGGTGGCGAACGCAAATTTGGCGGAGTTAGCAGAAGTTAGAGGGATAGGAAAAAAGATAGCCAAACACATCGTGGAGGTATTTACAACCCCCTATGATGAGGCAAAGGAAATTAAAGTCGGCAGGAAGAAGAGCTTGCTATATTGGGAGCAGTAAATGAAGTTCAAAGGAAGAGCTCTTTCATCGAGTTCAGTATGAAGTTAGGCTTTATCTCTGACTTTTCAACCTCTTCTCTACTTGTTACCCCCGTTAAGATGAGCAAGGATTTAATTCCAGCTTTATAGGCACCTTCTATGTCTGTATCGATCCGATCTCCTATAACTAGGACCTCTTCTCTCCTTAAATTCATCTTTTTGAGAGCTATCTCGAAAATATGCGCATTAGGCTTTCCAACTATGATATCTGGCTTCTTTCCTGAAGCAGTAGATATTGCAGCAACCATGGTACCAGCTCCTGGCAGCAATCCCTTCTCGCTAGGGAATGTCTTGTCCGCATTTGTTGCTATGAAAAGTGCCCCTTGTCTTATAGCTCTCATAGCAGTTGCTATCTTCCAGTAGTTAAAGCCTCTATCCATGCCAACCACCACGAAATCAGCTCCATTATCCCAACACTCTTCTCTCGAGATGACTTGAAGTCCCTGACCTTCTAGCTCCTCAACGAGCCCTTTTTCGCCGACAACGTATGTCCTTCCCCCACCATATCTTTCCTTTAGCAATAGGGCTGTTGCATAACCGCTGTTCATGATTTCATTTATGTCAACTTCTAGGCCAAGATCTCTAAGTCTTTTCTCGTAGTCCCTTCTGCTTCTTGTTGAATTGTTTGTGACGAAAAGCATCTTTTTTCCGAGGGTCCTTAGTTTTTTGACTGCTTCAAGGGCTTCGGCAATCGGCCTTTCCCCTACCCAAATCACACCGTCTAGGTCAAGAATTAGCCCTGAATAAGGTTCGAACTCACGCTTAAGCTCCTTCAAGGTCACCACTTTCCCGCTTTTTGATCTCTGACTTTGTGTTAACATGGAAATAGCTATTAATGTGATAAGTTTATACATACTGGTAATCATGTCAGGAATTCAGGATATGCGAGATAAATTGGCTCAGATCCAACTTGTTGCCTCAATTTCGGGAGAACCTGCATCTAGGCTCTATGAAGAGGTTCTTCATGAGCTAACAGCCGCTGGCTTCATCCCATCAAGAAGAGCGGAGGGACACGCACTTTTCCCTTGTGAAAATGCCGATATCCTCGGTTTACCTCATATCAGGCTTGGAAACTTTGGAACAATGATATCCCTGTGGATAAGAGGGCCCTACGATCTAAATAGAGAGAAGGCAGAGATGGCTGGTTTGACTGCTGAAGAGCTTTACGAAAGGATCCTAATAGGTGCAAGAAGAGCAGCTCAAATCTTCGAGAGGTTTAGAGAAGTCGCATCCTCTGTTTTGGTCTCTCTTCCGATTGATGTTTAGTCTAGGACTTTTCCTCTAAAATCCTTATGGCTTCAAGAGCTATCTTAGTTTCCAGTTCTATGGCTTTCTGAACCCTTGGATCTAGCTCACCTTTCTTCTCTCCTTTCTTAAACTCCCCTTTCTTTGTTCCCTTTATTATGTTTCCATCCACTGCCAAAACAGCTCCCGCCTTAAGCCCCTTTATCTGAGATAAAACAAATATAACTGCTGCTTCCATTTCCACTGAAAGAACACCTAAAGAGCTCCACAATCTCATAGTACTCATGTCTTCAGCATAGAAGGCATCCCCAGTTAGGATTACTCCAGACCTTACATCAATACTTAGTTTTTCTGCTGCATTTAGAAGGGAATTGACGACTTCAGCGCTCGCCACTGCTGGATACTCCAAAGGGACATAGGCTCTAGTGGTTCCGTCTGCCCTAACAGCCGCTGTAGCAACTATGATATCCCCAATCTCTATCTCAGGCTGTATAGCTCCGGTTGTTCCCACCCTTATGAAGCACTCTGCCCCTATCTTAGCTAACTCCTCTACAGCAATCGCTGCTGCAGGACATCCGATCCCCGTTGAGGTAACGGAGACAGGAATTCCTTTGTAGCTACCAGAAAAAGTAACATACTGCCTATATTCCGCTACAAGCTTGTAATCGTCAAAGAATTTCGCTATTTTCTCAGCTCTCTTGGGATCTCCTGGTAGAAGAACGTATTTGGCAACATCTCCTGGTCTACACATTATGTGAGGCTGGATTCCCATATCTCTTCCTGTAAACAGGCAGACAATTGCTAAAAAATCTGGTTTTCTACGATCTTTTCCTTACTTCCAAGGTCAAGTATAGAAGGAATAAAAGGTACGACAAGTCAACAAAGCCAACACCAATGTCAAGGAGCGTCATAATCCTTGCTATAGAGGCCGAATACAGTGCTACTTGAATGCTAGATCTCTCTGAAGGGTGCATTGCTCTCATAAAGATTCCTAGAAGAACTGAAAGGGAGATCGCGCCTAGGAGGCCGAAATCCAATGTGGCTGGTCCTATGAGAGTGGCTGTTATCCCAACTTCTCTTGGTGTCTCTATTACTTTTGCAATCACCTTTTTGGTTGGATCTAGCATGGCTAAACCATAAGTCAATCCAAGGGGGAAGGAAACTCTGGCCAACTCTTGAAAGACGTGAAGAGACAATCCCGTTCTATAGAGGAGATAATAAGAAGAGGGAATTGTCCAAGATCCATAGCTCAGTTTGGCAATGAAGGTCCCCATAAGTAAGATGACTATGATGAGCGTGCTGGAGATGGAAAAGGCTTCACCGATTCCTACATCAGCGGATATCATGCTTGCTATGAGCGAAGCGATAACGATGGAAGCCAGATTCCCCTTATACCCTAACAGAATTGCCATTGCTGAAAGAGGGAGTAGAAAGAGAAAACCCCTTTTTCCATATTTTGAGGAAGAATAAGCTGCGGCAAAAATTGAGCTAACCTGAAAGCCAGCCCTGAGGGGGGAAGAAGATATTGCAGCTCTCAACTCAGGATTAAGAAGTGGAATTCCTCCGCTGTTCAGGAGAAGAAAACAAATTATGGAACCTATAAGTGCCCCACAAAGTATGCTCCTTTCATATCTCCAGAACTTAGCTACAACAAGCACAACACCGACTTGAACTATGACAGCCAGAAGCCCAGAAACACTTAGAGACCCAAGAAAGCCAAACAAAACCGAAAAACTAAGTATAATCCACCTAAATTCTCTTTTTAATAAAAAGAAGCTCCTTCCAGCGATGTACATCGCAAAAATGGCTATAAGACAGATGGCTATTGAAGGAAGCCAGAATTCAGGGAACGTCTTTGAGAAGTACTTTGAAGTTAATGGTAAAAACCTAGCTAAAAGGCCAACAACTAAATACGTAAGATAGGAAGCAGGGATGAGGAGATACGAGTTTAGAAACCAAGGAAGGATAGATAAATCTTCAAATGTTTTCTGTTCAGACTCTTTCAAACTAGAACATCTCCTCAAACCCTGACCTTGAAGATAATGCTGGGGGATAGTGAGTTCAATCACTCATAAGGTTTATGGATTATTGATATCACAAATTTTTTGCCATGATGAGTAAAAGAATTGCACTTGAGAAGGTTCTGAACGACTTCATAAGTGGGGTGCCAGAAGTTTCTGGCATAGCTATATTAACGAGGGATGGACTCCCAGTAGCAAGCAAATTTAGGTCAGAGGCGCCCGAAGAAGAAGTTGTTGGAGCGATGAGTGCTTCCATGCTGGCGATAGGTGAAAGGGTTGCAATGGAGTTCGGACACGGAGGAGTTGAGAAGGTGCTTGTGATAGGGAAAACAGGCTACGCAATGCTGATGGGAGCTGGCCCAGATGTGATGGTAGTGGCTATCCTACCTAAAAACGCCAAGATAGGCCTTGTCATGCTTGAACTCAGGAGAGCATCAGAGAAAATAGCAAAAGTGGTTTCAGAATTTACCTTTGAAACTCTATAAACTCTAAGAGTAGTTATATTGGAAAACAGGCTGAGTTCTGAGGAGTTATGGATTTGTAAAAATATTTTATTCTACCTCTGATTATCCTGCGATCTGGATGAAAAAATGAGGACAACCAATTGGCAGAGATTCAGAGAGAGCTATCTCTTTCTCACTTTACTGGCTGCTCTTGTTGGTTTTGTATCTGGAGTTGGAGCTATTCTTTTTAGATGGCTAATCAACTTCTTCATCGAAGTCTTTTACGGAATAGGATCTAAAATATTTAGTTTCATTGGAAAAAGCTATTACGCCATTGCTCCCGCCCTCGGAGGCCTGATAATTGGACCCATAATACATTATGCTGCTTCCGAAACCAAGGGACATGGAGTCCCTGAGATCATAGAGGCTGTGAGAACCAAAGGAGGAAGAATCAGGCCAAGAGTTGCTTTAATAAAGCCATTGGTCTCAGCCATATGTATAGGGTCTGGGGGATCGGCTGGGAGAGAGGGACCCATAGCTCAGATAGGTGCATCATCTGGTTCTGCCATAGGACAGATGCTTGGAATATCACCAGAAAAACTAAGGGTTTTAGTGGCTTGCGGTGCTGGTGCGGGAATAGCTGCAACATTTAACGCACCAATAGCTGGCATCTTCTTTGCAATGGAAGTTATTCTGGCAGAATTCAGAACTAGATCATTTATTCCAGCGGTTGTAGCTACCGTAACAGCTACATCATTTGCAAGGAGATTTCTAGGAGACTATCCTACGCTTGGACCATTAAATTACTCCCTAAGAAGCTACAGCGAGCTGCCTTTGTACTTAGGTCTTGGGATTCTGGCTGGTCTAGTTGGGATACTGGAAATAGATGTTCTCTACAAGTTTGAAGACTTTTTTGAGAGGATTAAGGTACTTCCTCCTTTCCTAATACCGGCATTGGGCGGACTTATCTTAGGAAGCATTGGATTGGCCTTACCTCACGTTCTAGGAGTTGGCTATGGTGAAAACCTTTTGCCACCTCTTACAAATGCATTAATTGCAGCCATAAAAGAAAGACTCGATCTAAAGCTTATGATTTTACTAGTTTTCGCAAAGATCCTAGCTACGTCCATAACATTGGGTGCTGGAGGATCTGGAGGAGTTTTTGCACCCTCACTTTTCATAGGCGGAATGTTAGGGGGCGCATACGGCTACATAATGAACTTGTTATTCCCAGACATAACTGCAGGTTACGGAGCATATGCTCTGGCAGGCATGGCAGCCCTCTTCTCGGGAGTAAGTAGATCAACCTTAACCTCAATAATCATACTCTTCGAGATGACGAGAGACTACGAGATAATACTCCCTCTCCTGCTCTCATGCGTTGTAAGCGATGCTATAGTGGTCTTCTCTGGTAGGAACATATACATCCAGAAGCTCCTTAGAAAAGGAGTAAAAGTGAAGCCTGAAAGACCTCCAGATATTCTGGATATGACTCTAATAAAAGAAATAATGAAAAAGGGAGAAGATCTCATCGTAATAAAGAAAGGAATGAGTGTAAAGGAAGTTTACGAGCTTATGGAAAAGAGAGGGTATCACGGCTTTCCGGTCCTTGATGAGAAAGGAAGGCTAATAGGACTGGTAACTCATAACGAGATAAACGATGTCATGACGTCGGGTTTGTGGGATGCAAAAGTCGAGAGCATAATGATAAGAGACCCGCTGACCCTCTATCCAGATGAGACGCTGAGGGAAGCCCTACTAAGGATAGGAATAAGAAGAGGTAGCCATTTCCCAGTCGTGGACAGAAAAGATAGAAGAAAATTGGTTGGTTTTGTTGCAAAATCAGACATAATATCAGCATATGTTGAAAAAACGAAGGAAATAGAATGGTTCCCAGCATAGTTTGGGATCAAACCCTCAAAGCTTGCTTGGTGTTTGACAATCACTCCATCAACAAAGTAATGACCGGAACTCTTACTGCAGATGCAACCCTCTCACTAACTCCCTTTAAGATCAACCTCCTTAACTTTCCCTTCTTTCTCTTCAGCATAACCACCAAGTCGTAATCTCCTTCTTTTACCTCCTCTACTATATCACCGGCTGCATCTCTGGCAACTGCAACCCTTACTCTCGTGTTATTACCCTCCTTTCTTAACTCATCTGCTCCAACGTCAGCATATCCCATTGCAAAGGATCCTAACCAGCCAAATTCTCTCTTGAAAGAGACTTCCTCCTGTTCTGGCATCCCCTCTCCTCATTGGCAACTTATTTTGGTAAGAAATACTTTAATGGTTTCGCAGCTCTAGCGCAGGGTCTCATTTCTAAAAAATGAAACAATGGATTTTATTTTAGATGGCTCAAAATAAACAGACGCATCATGGATTTGATGATCGGAAGTTTCGTTAACGTTGGTATGACATCAAACGCTTACTTTATCAGGGAATTCGATATGCTTACTTTAAGGCAAAAATGCTCAAAGAAGAGAATAAAGAGCTGTTAAAGGGCATCAATTAGTTACAAAGAACTGAATTTATGAGAAAAGAGGTGAAAGAGGGGTTTGAATCCTAAATCAAGAAGGTTATTCATTGCTCTCTCGATAGCTGGCTTTTTCGCCATATTAAGTTCAACTATGTCCAAATCTCCCACTCTTCCACTTTTTGCTGAGAGCTTAGGCATACACACAGCTGAAATCGGATTCATAGCCTCCATATCCACGTTCGTTGGAATATTTACGAACGTGATCGCTGGATCTCTGTCAGATAAATATGGGAGAAAGGCCTTGTTAAGGGCGGGCGGCTTTGTTTTTGCTACTGCTCCTTTGTTTTATTTATTCGTACGAAACTCTTTCCAACTAGCTGCCATAAGGGCCTATCATGGACTTGCTACAGCAACATTCGTTCCTGTCTCTCTAGCTTTCATAGCAGACATATTTCCAAACAGAAAAGGTGAAATGATGGGTCTCTTCTCGTCTGCCATGACGGCAGGAAGGATGATAGCTCCTCTTTTGGCTGGAACCATCATCCTTAGGTTTGGATTCAAAGAAGCCTATGAAACGTGTTGGTTGGCGGGAATGATTGCCTTTCCAATTATTTTACTCATCAAAGCTCCTACTTCAAGCCAGATGTCTGGATTTAGGCCTTTTAGGCTTATAGGCGGACGAGTCGTGATAGTTGCATCATTTGAAGCCATAAGCTACTTCGTCATGCAAGCTATCGAGACGTTTCTCCCTCTCTATGCAAGCAGTATTGATATCTCTGCATCGGAGGTGGGAATTCTCTTCACAATCCAGATATTGACCATGGCTCTTCTTAAGCCAATTGCTGGAAGGGTCTCTGATAGGATAGGGAGAGTTCCTCCCATAATCGTTGGTATGATAGTCATCTCAATGAGCGTAATTGGACTGAGCTTTTCTAGAGGATTTTACCTGATGATGTTTTCTCTCGTACTCCTGTCAGCAGGGGTTGCCTTTGTCTTCTCATCTACAAAACCTTTGGCTTCGGAGATCATGGGCTCAAAAATGCATGGTACAGCTATCGGGACTACTGAAACCGTAAAGGACATTGGACAGGCATTTGGCCCGGTGATAGTTGGCATACTTATCAGATCCATAGGCTTTAGCTCTGCTTTCCTTTCATTGGCAGCGTTGCCGTTATTGTTTGCATTGTTCTTCGTAATTATAAGGAAGAGGCTAATTGCTTAGTGACCCCTAAGATCACAGTTTAACAACCCTGATCTCGCCCATAGCCTTGAGTACTTCCATGAAGAACTTCTTAACGTAGTTCTTTGAACCGGACCTTAGCGAAGCAATCAACTCCTCTGCATCAAAGTACACCCTGAACTCAGTAAGCAGGTAAGCTGATATCATCTTTATGAAAAGATCCGCCCTTTCATCTCCCCCAAGGGATATGCTTAGTAATTCATAGAATTTAGAGGGATGTTCTAAAAGGACCTGTATCCAATTCATGTCTTTGAACTCCTTTTTCAGATGCCTGATCATTAAGGCCATAAGACCTGGTCCGAGAGGTCTAACGACTTGTCTCAAGAAGAAATCGAGTTTTTCAGGATCAGGGTGAAATTCCTGTTCATTCATTTAGATACGGCCTCCCTTTTTTGATTTCAAGCATTAGTTCCTTTGTTGAATGGCGGGTTCCTTTTGCCTTTATCACAACAAGTTTTCTTACCCATCTATCATCTACTTTATCGAGGTAGAGGAGAATTCCTAACTCAGCTATTTCTAGGATGTCTCCCATGACTCCAGCATGCTCCAATAGATTGTTGGGATATAGATTGACAGCTCCTACAAGAAGGACTGTAGATCCATTACCCTTTGAAATGAATTTTAGGCTTCTGATGAACTCAACAAATTCCTCTTCATCATATACCCTCTTTATTGAATTTATCCCGTCCACGACGACTCTTTGCGGCCTATATCTCTCAAAAATCTGTTTCATGAGCTCTGTTAGGGCACCAGAGGTAAGCCTTCCTGGATAAAGTGATATTATCGTTAGATATTCCCTAAGTTCATCTTGTTGAAGACCTATCTCCTCAATAAACTTCCAAATCTGCTCGGAAGATTCTTGAAAGGTTAGGAGAAGAGATTTTTCTTTGGATTTTGCGCCAGCTATCAGGAAATTCCTTGCTACAATACTTTTTCCCGTCCCACTTTGTCCCAAAATTATCCCAAAGCACCCTCTCCTCATTCCTCCACCTATCAGATCATCTAGCTCCTTTATACCAGTACTTATCCTCTCATTGCTTAGTTTCCACTCATATTTCCATCCCATGGGAACGTATATGTCAATTCCCTTCTCGTAAATGACGAATTCATACTTTCCAAATCCTAGAGGCCTTCCTCTCATCTTAATTATTTCCATCATCCTTTTTGGAGGACCAATGGAGGTTTCCGTCAATTCTAATTTAATTAACGCGTCCGTAATGAATTCTTCTACGCCATGTCCAACTGATGCCTCACCTACCGGAAGATCGGCTATTATTATGGCAGTTATTCCCATATCCTTGCATATTCTGTATAACGTGTTGTGGAAGAGAGCCCTTACTTCCATAGGCGTGAAGAGATTTGTGAGAGCCGTTATAGAGTCAATGACAAGCCTTTTTGCACCGATTTCCTGGATTTTTTCCAGCATTTCATCAAGAACGGCCTCTACACTCGCTTTTTCAGACGCAGTGAATGCTTCTATAAAACGAAAGAGCCCTTTAGATTCAAGGATTTCAAAATTCATGCCAAGCTGTGCCATGTACGAATAGAATTCCCTTTTAGATTCTGCAAATGAAACGTAAACTCCAGGCTCCTTGTACTTACTAGCCCCTTCATGTATGAATTTCGCTGCAAACGTGGATTTTCCAGTTCCTGGATTTCCTGCAAGTAGGACGATGCTGTTTCTGACAAAACCTCCATTTGTAATCTGGTCAAATCCTGGAATTCCAGTTGGAACGCTCTCTAGCTTCGAATCACCCACATTCATGCGGATACACTTCCGCTTAATAGTCTCGACATTGTTGATTTTTAAGGTAAATGTTACTTAGAGTTAAATGTCATACGAGTTTTTATGGACTCTAAGAACTTAGCGGTGAACTAACTCTCTTTAAGAACAGATACTACTTGTGCCTGTAATGTACAACTCTTGCATTGTTTTTGTTTAGCTCCTGAGGAATGATCCTATCTCTGGCAACTCAACCTCGGGAAAAAAGCAACTAAGAGATTGGAAAGGGAATTTCTGAACCTAAAAGACCTGCCAACTTCTTTTTAAGATCCTCTAAGTCCTTAGCTTCGACCATTTCTATTCCAAACGATTTTACAAGGTTCCTCGTCTCCTTTGAGAACTTCTTGGTTGAAGCGAGGACAAATCTCTTTTCTCCTCCTTCTGGCGATCTAGAGACATCTATAACTTTTGTTATGAAAGGAGCTACGTTTTCCGAAGAAAGAACACCTTTTCCGCCATATATGTCTACCAAATACTCAGTTCCGTTCTTTTTAGCTCTCAACGAGAAAGTATGCGTAACTCCAGATTTACCCCTCACTGAAGGCTTTCCTACGACCTTAAATCCTCTATTTTCCAGCTCTCCTGAGAACATTGATGGCCAGAAAATCAGCTCAGATAGTTTTCTTAATGCGTCGGGATTTATTTTGTAGGAATAAAGAGGCTTCATCTTTCCTTCTTTTTCCTTGAACTTATGATGACATTTAACACAGAGATATACTTTCTCGGGTGCTTCAAAGAAGTTGCCGCAAGATTTGCACTTGAAAATATCTCCAAGTCTTCTATAATCCTTACCGATCAGTCTAAGGGTCTTCCCACAACTTGGACATTTGAGGCTGCCGTCTGGCTGTAGGAACTCTTCCTCAAAACCAACGTAACCGCAGCCATAGTGCTCAATAACTTCTCCCTTCTGAAGATTGGAAGAGCCACAATACGGACATGCTTGCTGGGTTATGTGAAGGGGGGATTCACACTTCGGACATACCAAGTATTCTCCTACCTTTTCTTTTGTCAGAATTCCTTGTTTCGCAAGTTCTTCTAGGATTTTACCGCTAGGATCTAATCCCAACAACTCCAATTCAGGGTAAATGTAGCCCCTAGATGGATCCAGTTCAGGTGAGAGTTCCATATCTTGGTTCTCTAGCAGCCATTCGAGTAGTGTTCTGACGTCTTCCCTTTCAAAGAGTTTTGATGTCGACATATGGATCCCTTGAAGTTCTCCAACTTCTTTTAGAGGGAAACTAATCTTAAAAGATTTCCTTTCTATAGGAGTTTTCTGCTAATGCCTTCACTCTAACTCCCAACTTTAACGCAGAATAAGAAACTATTTTGGCAAGTTTTAATTAACAGACAGTTGTCCATTACTTGATCATGAAAAGAGAAACAGAGGAAGGCAAAATAGAGTACAAGCTTAAGCTAAACGCACAAACAGAGGAAAGACTGCAAAAACTGGCAACACAGCTTGCTTACAGGTTAGGTGAAGGCGGTGGGGAGGCCTTTTACGAGCTTGGAGTCTCTGATGATGGAGAACCGCTTGGTTTGACTGAAGAAGAGGCAAGAGAATCGTTTAAAATTATGGAACAAATAAGTAAGACGGTAGGAGCTTCCTTTATAGTCGTTAGAAAGGAAAAAGCGAAGAGAGGTTATGTGTATGAACTTCTTGTGAGGAAAACAGTTGATTCTCCACCCATTCAAATATCTGTAGCGCTTCTGGGAAACGTAGATGCAGGAAAATCCACCCTAAAGGGCGTGCTAGTTTACGGAACCCTTGATGACGGCGATGGAAAGGCAATGAGCTTAGTTGCCAAGTACTTACACGAGTTGAAGTTCAGAAGGTCATCATCCGTTTCAGTTCATGTTTTAGGCTTCAATGAAATGGGAGAATCGATCAATGACTCCCTTAGAACCTATGACGAGGCCAAAGTATACTTGGAAGGATCTAAGATAGTCACTCTGATAGACCTTGCCGGTCATGAGAGGTATTTGAAAACGACCATGAGAGGGGTTCTTGGGCATCTCCCTGACTACACATGCATGGTTGTTGGTGCCAACGCAGGTCCAATAGGAACTTTTAGAGAACACTTAGGAATGACCGTTGCTTTGGGAATACCTTGCTTTGTTGTGATCACGAAGGTGGATATGGCTCCCCAAGCAGTGCTGGAGAGAAACTTGGAAAAGGTAATACACCTCTTAAAGTTACCAGGAATTAACAAAATACCCTTCATAATAAGAAGCAAGAATGATGCAGCTATTGCAGCAAGACATATGCCCCATGGAAGAGTTGCTCCTATCTTCCTCATCTCAAATGTCACTGGTCAGGGCTTGCAGGAGCTCAAAGCTTTTCTCAACATGCTCCCGCCAAAGATAGATTGGCATGAGAAAGCTAAAGGAAAGTTTCTGTGCTACATCGATGAGAAGTTTGATGTGTCTGGTGTTGGGCTTGTGGTTGCGGGTTTGGTGGAGGAGGGTACCGTTAAGAGCGGAGACCGAGTGCTTCTTGGACCATTTGATGATGGATCCTTTAGAACTGTAAGGGTTAAGTCAATAGAGGTGAACAGAGTTCGCGTCGAAAGGGCTGAGGCAGGTCAGATTGCGGCATACGCTATTACAAACGCCAAGTATGAGGAAATAAGAAGAGGAATGGTATTACTTGATCTTGATGCCACGCCTGTAGCTGTAAGAAAGTTTAGGGCTCACATAAGAGTCCTGCATCACCCAACAACAATAAAAGTCGGATATGAGCCAGTTATTCAGATGAAAACGATAAGACAGGCCGCAAGACTCGTAAATACCACGAAGAAATTCCTGAGAAGCGGGGACACCGACGTAGTTGAGTTTTACTTCATTCTTAGACCAGAGTATGTCAGGAAGGGAGACGTATTCTTCTTCAGGGAAGGTAGGACAAAGGGTATAGGAACGGTGGTTGGGATTAGTGGAACATCATAAATGCTAAACTAGCCGATTTTATTTCTTTTTTACGAGCTAAAACGTCGGGCTATTCCTCTATTTCAAAAACCTTGTTTCTGGAAGTTGTCCCACGAACTAGTCGCACCTTAGAAGGGCTAACTCCGAAATGCTTGGCTATTATTTTAATGGCCTCCTCATTCGCCTTTCCTCTTTCAGGAGAGGATCTAACCCTCACAACTATCTCTCCATACTCCTCGGTTATGCTCGGAGACTTGGATTTTGGAATTACCTTAACTCGAATCCTCAAGGTAAACCCAGCCGTTAGGAATGCTTCAAGATTAAAGCATTTAACTTAGATATTCCTATATCCTATACTCAAGAAGGAGTGAAAAATTGGGAAGGGCTCAATACCACATAGGTCTCGTCATATTGTTTGTAGCAGCATTTGCAGGCCTTTATCTTTACAAAACCGTACTTGCTTGAGAAGTTCTGCAAGGTTGCCAATGAGCTTGGGATTAAAGGAGCAAAGCGAATAGACGTGATATGGTTGCTCAACAACGCGAGCTTCTACGGATTCTTCAGCGAGGAAGGGCTTAGAAGGGCTCTAGCGTTCGTTAACGATACGTCGAAGGAAATAAGCTTCAACTTCAAGTACCCGATATGTCATGCAGCTCTAGCAGATGCAGGTTACTTCTGCCCTTCGGTTTTCGATTATCCATGGGAAGCTAAGGTTCTCGCCTTACAGGTTGGAGAGCTCCCCTACTACGTTGGGATGAGGGAGCTAAACGGCACTGATTACCTCTGGCTAAATGTTTTGAAGCCATACGTCGACTGGAGGGCTGAAGAGCTTAATAGCGGGAACTTAACGCCCTTGGGGATTAAGTTAAATCAGGAGCTTAAGGCAATGGCTCAAGCTGGTAAGGATGAAGCGGTTATAGAGGCTGCGATGCGTTGTGCCTATCCCTTCGACGTCTTCTTCAACCACGATTTGTTGGGAAGGGACGACGGAAGGTACCTATGGAACAGCAGGGAGGGGAAGGACAAGGTAATGCTCATGAAGGCTTTGCGCCAAGGTGTGATAAACATGCAGTACAACGCATCCTTGGGTTGCTCTCCTTTCGAATACTTAGTTAAGTTCGTCAGGGAAAATTTTGAGAGAAAAAACAAGGTTTACAAGCTATCTTTACTAGATGCCTAACTTGGAGGTCCAGGCAAAGTTTGGAAGCATAGTAGGGATTACTGGAGAGAAATGGCAAGACAAGATGGAGAGCTCATCAAGAAAGATTCATTGGCTTTGTACATCATAGGTTTTCCGCAATATCTCAATCTTCATGGTCTTCCTGCAAATCCGAAATTCAACATAGCCGAACAATCAAGACCTTACTTCACAAGGCTGGTAGCAGCCATCCACATCCATACATATCGTTCCAGCAGGACATTCTTCCGCAGGAGCAGTGGTTGTTGTCGTTGTCTTCTTTGTAGTCGTTGTTGTTTGACAACTCCATTCGCAGTAACCATCGGGACAAAGTTGAAGGTTGCTGCAACAGGGATAACCACACTGATTTTTGTTCTCTCCTACTTCAGTACAGTAGCTACAATCGCCTACGTTACTACCACAAACGTCCCTTGTACAAGAAACACCGTCATCGCAGCTCCAACAAAGATATCTGATGGCATCGGTTATTTAGTAGAATTATTTAAATAATAATAAATAATCTTCCATAGTAATGACTAGGGTCAAGGTCACTAGAAGCTATCAGGTCACGATACCCAAAGAGATAAGGGAAAGAATAGGGCTAAAGGAAGGTGATTACTTACAAGTTGAAGTTGACGACGAAGGAAGGATAATAATGTCTAAATCTAGGAAGAAAAGGAGGACTTTGAGAGCTGGTAGGCCCCTTAAGCCTGATGAGATAGAGAAGCTCATAGAGCTTGGAATCAAGAGAAGTCTCATTTCTGGTGAGTAAATTGGCATCAGCGGTGTTGGATACCAACGTCATCGTGTACGACACATTCGAGGACTCGTTGTATCACGAGATGGCCAGAGAACTCCTGGACTCCCTCGACATGTGGGTCCTACCTCTGATAGTGCTATACGAGTATGTCTGGTTGATGAAAGAGCTAGGCGTTAACCTTGAGGACATCTCAGCTAAAGTGTATGAGTACGCTTGGGACCCTAAGTCTAGGGTTACTTCAGGAGGAAAGGACGCAGTTAGGTGGGCTTTAGCGGCTCTCATGGAGGAGAGGCTATCCGCATCTAGGTTCAACGATAAGGTGGTATTGTCAATAGCCGAGAGGGAAGGAATTCCTCTAGCTACTTTTGACAGGGGGCTGAGAGTTCAGGCTCATAGGGTAAACGTAGAGGTGCTCCCCAGCTCCATTGACGTGCATGAATCTTGAGATTATTTGCTTGATCTCAGCACCGTTGCTTGTAAACTCCAGGGACTCTTATTCTCTCCATTTTTCCAGTAAGGATGCCCCTTCCCCCTAGCTTGCTAGCCGAAGACTGCTTGCAAACTTAAGTGGTATGCGACGATGCCCGTTAGAGCTGTTTGAGGGATTATATGGGATGCTACACGCCAGAAATAGACAGGGCAGGAAGAAAGGATTATCGGGTTAACAAGACTAAATGCAAGTAAAAGCTCCATGGATTCAATGTATCATTTGCTAAAGACGAAATATCATCACTTTTTCAAATAATATATCCTGATGTTGTTGGTTAATCCGAGATGCCAGTATAAACCTTAAAGAACCCCAGCTATTTTCTATTAAGAATGAACTCTTATCGGTGTGTTGTTCTCCTGACTGTGCTTTTCTTAACTAATATCACCCCTTTGTTCTCCCAACGAGAAGTTTCCAGCTTTTTGGAATTATATGGAGTAAGAGCAGTTCAACTGGACTTGGACTTAATTTATGACCCAAACCAGGTCGAATTTAGAAGGAGAGTTGATCTTGTACTTGATAGACTGATTTTGATAGGTGCTAATTTAGTTCTCCTTCAAGTTTTTCAAGATCCAGATGGAGACGGTTCCGCCAACGGAGTCTACTTCAAGACAGACTTGGCTCCAAGTTTAGATGCTTTTGGAACATTCTTGGAGGAGGCAAGAGAGAGGAACATCAAGGTCTTTGCATGGATGACCACACTAGCATGTTCCTGGGTATTAGAGGAACATCCAAACTGGGAAATATTGTCCTTCGATCCCGATTCAGGGAGTTATGTCACGGGAAAGTACTGGTACAGGAGAGCTTCACCATTTTGTGACGATTTTGTGACCTATTTAAGGGCTCTTTATGCTGATCTTGCCTCCTACCCGCTAGACGGAATTCTTCTACAAGATGATCTCTACTTAGGCGAGTGGGAAGATTTCAGCGAATGGGCTAGATCAGCATTTAGGAAAGAATACGGATTTGAACTAACACCTTTGTTGTTAAAGATGGGAGATTGGAGGGAAAAATGGATTAATTGGAAAGTAGAGCGACTTATGTACATTGCAAGGATTTTAGAGGAAACAGTTAAGGAAAAGA
>QMVZ01000009.1 GCA_003661365.1 Thermoproteota archaeon
ATCTAAGGCGTTTTCGACGAGCTCTCTGACTATGGTGTACGTAGCCTTGACTGGATTGTCAAAACCAGCCAAAGCCTTATTTCTATAGAAGAAATCGGCTGGACTGATTTCTTCTAGCTCCTCCCTCTCAACAGAAGTTAATTTTCCTGTCAACGCCATCACTCACCTAACAATCTTTTTTCAGCAAATTGAGCCTCCTTCAACTGCGCAATTTCCTTTTCCATTCTTCTATAAGCAGAAGAATGGCTTTTACCTTCTATGAGGGCCATTATTGCTTCCTTAGCTGGGATCACGTTGTAGTACCTCCCTATTATAGATACCGTATGACCATAGACAGATATCTTCGCCCCGGTTCTCTTTTCTATGTAGAGCCTGGCTTTCCCTCCCTCTCCTATGATCCTGCCCTTTATCCTCCTTATAGCATTCTTGTTATCTCCGAAGATGGCCCTCAAATCTATTATTTCAAGCACATAATCATCAGACAATAAATCTAGGGCTTTCTCAGGGCTAAATCCTCTGCCTATGGCCCTAATTATCCTTTCAACTTTAATGGGGATTAGAGGATCGTCTATTTCTTTGGGGAATGAGATTTCAACCTCACCGGTCTTGCTATCGATCTTTAGATTTGCCCCTGTTAGCTCCTCTATTTTGCTCTTAATCGAACCCTCTTTTCCGATGAGCGCCCCAACCCTTTCTTTTGGGATGCGGATCCTTATCATAATCAGGCCACCTTTCATGTTTGAGAAGAGGAGACTAGCTCATCTACAAACTCATAGGGGTCAGGAACCTTTACCCTAAATCTTTTTTTAAAGAAGGACGTCACGTTTTCAACATCCCTTCGTAACATGCTTAGAGCAAGAGGGTGGTTTAAGGGAACTGCTTGAGAAACATCGATTATCCAGGGCTTTGACTTCCAATACATCACGTTGTACTCACTCAGGTCTCCGTGAACCAGTTCTGCTTCCAAGTATATTTTCCTTACGTCCGATAGTATCTCAGATAGAAAAAGCTCTGGATCCTCCATATCATAAACATCCCTCAGAAGAGGGGCCGGCTCGCCTTCTTCTCCTATGAATTCCATGACTAATATGTTCCCCTGTACTTCTATCGGTTTTGGAACCCTGACCCCTGCTTGATGCATCCTTGCCAAGTTTCTAAACTCCCTTTGAGCCCAGATACGTACTATCCTAGCCCTATCTCCTGTTGGAACGAATCTATGATCGAAGGAGATGTAATCCAAGTATTTTTTGAAATTTGCCGTGGCTATCTTGTATATTTTAATAGCAATTTCACCTTCAGGACCTTTCCCGGCCAACACAACTGCCTCCTTTCCCGTACTAACTATCCAAGTGAAATCCTCTATCACTCCCTTGTTAAACAGTTTAACAAGGATCCTAACGGTCCTTTGATCAAATACCAGTTGTCTAACCTTCTTATACTCAGCATCCTTTATCCTTTTCTTTTTTTCAGGCTCTTCTAACAGTTCATGCATTTTCTCCTCTAGTTCGTCCAGATCTAGCTCTCTGTTCATTAGGCCATCTCTTCTCCCGCCACCCAGTTCTTGTCTATGAAGCCTTTCTTTATGAGCCAAGCTATTTGCTGATGGTTGTATCTTACAGCTATGTCTCCTCTATCTCTCTTGAAAGGCCAAATGCTAATCAGAACAATATCCCCTCTCTTTATCCAATGCCTTCTGGATCTCAGTTTTCCCCGAACCCTGGCCATCCTGACGACTCCATCTGAACACTCTACCCTAAACCACCTCTTCCCCAGAGGCTCGATCACCCTAGCAAAGACCTCGAGCTCCTCATCAGCAGGGAGTAGCTGCTCCATCTCTGCCTCAAAGTCCTCTTCCTCTGAACTCATCTGTTAAGCACCTCTTCAGATCTTTGGAACAGGGGTCTCCGCACCACATGCATTACATTTCAGAATTAGGCTCCTCTTGTATTTTATTAGTGTCGTATCTGGTCTATGACAGACAGGACATATAACGTAGGTGTTCACAAAGCTCTCTAATCTTGGTTTGATGAGTTCAGGCCTTATTCTGCCCGTTAGAACTAATTTCTTTTCCTTCTCCGTGATCATGTAGGGGGTTCCTAGCTTCTTGGATAGGAAGGTAGCTATAAGCTTTAGATCCCTTCTTAGAGTCTCACCAATCTCCCTGAAGTTTACTATGTGGGTTTGGCCTCCCTCAATTACAACTTCTGGATCTGGTGGATGGAATCTCTCTCCTGTGATTAATATCTTAGGTAGCTTCTCCCTGGCATGAGCCAGCATTTTGAGATATTCTTCCTTTGAAGACATTTGGACTATCCCTTTTGCATCTAACAAAGGAGGTCTAAAAAGGTTCCGCAAGATGTTTAGAATTTTCGACACTTAATTCAAATGTTCTGGGCTTCATTGGACCCTAAAGCCTTAGACTTCCCTGAAGAAGACCTTAGAGAGGTTACTAGAAGCTTTAGACGGCGTCTCATTAATTCTAGATTACTTACTATAAGCCAATTTGGGTCCTCAAGTTTAACGATCAGGGAGGGGTACAAGTATTTCTCCCCCCTATAAGCTCTGACCCTTGCTATAACGTCAAGAATTGTGCCTGCATCGTAAGGATCGCCAGTATCAGGATCTATGATCAGATCGACATCCTCTTCCCAGACCCTCAGCGAAATCCCGCCAGTACCATCCTCTACAATTATTTTGCCATATCTGCGATCGTCGCTTATCATGGAATATGTAACGATTCCTAGAATCCTTACTCGATTTACTAGAGTCGAAACCCCGTGTACAGGAGGCAATCTCAGGAATCTGGCTGCGTCTAAAGTAGTCTCTTCAAACTCTCCGTTGAGTATGTCAGCTATTCTTACTCTCACTGCGGGTCCATAAGGGCGGGACATTCTTGCTAGAGATCATTGGTATGGAAACTTTTAATATAGCACATGGCATTCACAAGAAGGTGGGCCCGTAGCTCAGCCTGGATGGAGCGCCGAGTTAGGCTCTTAAGAGCCAACGCGTAAGCCTTATATGGCTCCGCTCCGGACAAACCTAAGAAAGCCGGAGGTCCCGGGTTCAAGTCCCGGCGGGCCCACCATTTATTGGTGTGAAGGGATGAGGCTTTGGATTGACTTAGTCAACCTCCCACATGTAAGACTCTTTTTGAGACTATTGAGGAAGTATAGAAAGGAGATAGGAGACATTTTAATAAGTTGCAGACGTTTAGACGCCCTCCCTGAGCTCATAAACCTTTTTCTTTCCGATTATTCTGATAGAATAAGGGTTGTCGGTTCTCATGGCATTTCCTTGGTTGAAAAGCTTTCGAAACATCTGGAGAGGGTATCTTTACTAGCAAAGATGGTGGTAGAATTTTCTCCCAATGTTGCCTCATCAAAAGCGTCGCCTGAGTTAGCGAGAGTGGCTTTTGGTCTTGGCATCCCTTCCGTAAACTTGAACGATAATGACCTGAGTTTTCACGTCAGCAAACTGATCTTCCCCTTAAGTCAGACTGTAATAGTACCCGAAGTATTTCCAGAAGAAGTTCTGGTAACTACTGGAGCACTTGACAGGGTTAGGCGATTTAAAGGGGTAACAGAGGTTGCGCATGTCTTAGATTTCTTGGAAGTGCCACATAAGGCTGAAATTGAAAAGTTTGAGGAACCATACATCGTCGCTAGGCCTGCACCTGTTGGAGCGTCTTACCTCTACAACAAGGCGAGTTCCTTTTCGTTTGAGAAAGCCCTCTTGATCTTATCGAAAAGGATTCCAAATCTGAAGATATACCTCTTCCCAAGAGGGAGGGAGCTTCTCCTGCTAAGTGAGGAGTTGAGGGATCGCATCGTATTGGTCAAGGATCCAAGGGATTCTCTTGCCCTCATGAGCGGAGCTATTGCATTCATAGGAGCAAGTGGCACCATGACAAGGGAGGCTGCACTTCTTGGAGTTCCATCGATTTCAATGTTTCCAAGCGACAAAGAACCCTGTGTTACTCAGCTTCTTATAGATGAAGGGCTCATCGTAAAGCTAAAGGATCCCGAGGAAGTCGTTAACTTGGTTCTCCAGTACATGAAAGATGAGAGCATCAGAGAGGATCTTAAGAGGAAAGCTAGAGCTTTCTTAGCTTCTTGTGAGGATCCTGCAGAGGTTTTATGGGAAGAAATAAGGCGTCTTAGCTCTTAGTCTTAATTCTTACAACCAAATACTTCGTTAAAAGAAACCATATGTAAAGCAAGGATCCAAGAAGTAGAAAGGCCCCAATCACCTTTAAAGTACCTGCTATCTCAGCAGATAGTTTTCCTTGGGTTCCTATTGGCACCAAGGCTTCTGCAATTAGATATAGACCGGAGATTACTAGAATCCACGCTATTAGAATCAAGAAGAGAGACAATAATAGACCCTTGTCCACCCAAATCACCTGCTAAGTTAGGAATAAGTAGGTAAGCAGAGCCAAGATTCCAGAGATGATGAACAGTAGATTTGATTCCAAGACTATTCTCGGTTCCTCTTTTCCCTTATCGAGTGTTAGGAGGGAAACAAGGGTTATGGGTGCTCTGGGATCCGGATTCGCCTTAATAATGTTACCATGAACTTCCACTGGTCTTATTTTCATTTCTTTCTTTTCTTTAAAGCCCCCTACGCTTGTTATAATCATAAATCCAGTTATTAGGAGTGGTACGCTGGCGATAGCAAATGAGGCTTCAAGCCTACCTAAGATTGCTATTGAAGCTAAACACGAACCTATAGATAGAGACCCCACGTTTCCTGAGAATACTTTAGCTGGATATTTGTTAAATCTGTAGAAACCAATCAGTGGACCCAGCAGCGAGGTTGTTAAGATTATCCCGCCATAGTTCCCAGACAAAATCGAAATTATTGAGAGGAAAAGCAGGATGATTATGCTATTTGAAGCCATCATACCGTTCAGAACGTCTATCATGTTTATCGCATTTGAAAACACACCTGGAAGAAGTAAAGCAGCGATTGGGTAAGCATAATGCAACCTAGCTCTCCCTATAAGGGGTAACACTGGTCTAGGATATAGTAAGCCCGATGTAAGAAGGGGCAATCCAGAAAGGAGGGATAGAAGGGGTTTTAGCTTCCCACCAAGATCTATCATGTCATCTAGAGAGCCTACGATGGCAGCTATAAGTGTAGAGCAAAGGAGAATAAGAGAATACTTTTGAATTTGCCTTACTGCCACCGAAACAACGATTTGAGTTATTATGATCCCAAGAACCAGGGCATAACCGCCCCTCTCAGCTATCTTAGGTTTATCTGGTTTATGAATATCCTCTCCCAAGATCCCAGCAGACTTCAGTCTTGGAATGAACAAGCGAAGTAAGAGTTCTGTAGACAGGTATCCTACCATTAAGATGGCTGCTAGAATAATCGTCAAGTTCATTGGGCTACTTCTGCCATCATGGATGAATTAATAAAATTCGAGGGTTGGGGGTTTAGGGATCGACCTATGAGCACTCAAGAGGAACACGGAGTAACCATCTTGCTCGATGAGGAGAGGTGCACTGGCTGCAGGCTGTGTGAGAACCTATGTCCAGCTAACATTTACGAGATGGGCTCGGGCAAGATGAAGATAAAGAAAGAGAGGTTATCATACTGCTTTGTATGCAGAGCTTGTGAAGTATCGTGCCCAACTCAAGCGATAGCCGTTATTGAGAGGGCATAGGGTCTGAAAGTTGTCTCTATTGGCAAGTTTGCCTTTGTTATGCTTTATCACAAGTTACATAGCGACCAGAAAATGGATAGAGATGTGTAAAAACAGGGGGTTGGTCTCAGAGGACATTCATAAGAGGGTTCGCAAAGCCGTTCCGAGGATAGGTGGACTTCCAGCGGCTCTTATCGCAACCCTAGCGGTTTTCCTGCCAAAATCAATGAGTGCATGGAGGGAATTAATCGCCATCATTTCCTTGGCTGCCATCTTCATCGGCCTATTGGATGACGCAATGTCTCTCAGAGATTTGGAGAAAGTTCTCCTATCAGCTGTTTCATTCATCCCTCTGGGTTTTTACTTCGATAGTGTCAGCATTTTTGGCATTTCCTTCCAGGGATATTTGGCTACAATACTCGTTATTCTGTTAGGAACGTTCTCTGCCAATGCTACAAACACATTTGCTGGTTTTAATGGTCTAGAGGCAGGTCTTTCGGTCATTGCAGGCTCAATCCTGTCTCTATTGGCCTTCTTAAGGGATCACGAGGTTGAAGCCATGGTTTTAGCTTCTTTTTCGGCCTCTTATCTTGCTTTTCTCTATTTCAACTTCTATCCAGCCAGAGCCTTTCCGGGCAACTGCTCGACTTTTCAAATGGGGGCATTCTTAGCTTCCCTTTCCGTCGTGGGAGATCTGGTCACGCCCTTTCTGATATTAATGGTCCCTCATGCCTTGGATTTTCTCCTTAAACTCCTTTCTTGGAAGAAAATGAAGGAAAAGAAACCAACTTCGATCGGCAAAGATGGATTTTTGATCCCTCCGCCCCATCTTTCGTTGATAGGGGTCCTTCTTAGGATTAAGAGAATGAAAGAACTCGGGTTAGTGATGTTAATCTACTTTATTGAGATCATATTAGGCTTTTTTGCCTTTATAGTGACGTACGTATATTTTCCATGATAATATTGGCTCCCTAGCAGCTCTTACTTCATCCAAACGGTCTATCGAAGAGTTAATTGGTGCATTCAACACCAATTCAGGGTTTTTCTCAAGCTCTTCTTCTAAAATCCTGCGCATAACCTCAACGTAATAGTCTATGTCCTCTTTGCTGTCTGATTCCGTTGGTTCCATCATAAAAGCCTCTTCAACGACTGGAGGGAAGTAGATGGTGGGCGGATGCAGTCCATAATCGAGCAATCTTTTTGCAACATGAAGAGCAGGGGCATCTATCTCAGATTTTGCTCCCTTAAGGCTCACGACAAACTCGTGTTTCCTTGGTTTATCCTCTCCATATACCACAGAAACTCGTTTGAGCTTCCTTATCTTCGCAAATGCATAGTTTGCATTTAGCACTGCAATTTCAGATACTTTCCTAAGCCCCTCACTCCCTAAAGTTTTCAGATAAGCCCAAGCCTTCACGAGAACTTCGAAATTTCCATAAAATGCCTTGACCCTCCCAATTGTTTTTGGTACGTTGTAATCGAAGTAGTATCGACCGTTCTTTTCCCTCAGCATGGGAATTGGCATGAAGTCTTCAAGACCGTCTTTTACTAGAACTGCTCCTGCACCTGGGCCTCCAGTTCCATGAGGCGTTGAAAAGGTCTTATGAAGGTTCAAATGGGCGATGTCTACGCCCATTTCTGAGAGGAGGACTTTGCCTAAAAGGGCATTTAGGTTAGCTCCATCGTAATACAACAGCCCTCCAGCCCCGTGTATAAGCTCTGCTATTTCTAGAATGTCCTCTTCGAAGATTCCAAGCGTGTTTGGATTGGTTATCATCATTCCAGCCGTTCTGTCACCTATTGCTGCCTTAAGAGCAGCCATATCCGTACAGCCCTTGTCATCTATCGGGATCTTGACGACCTTGAAGCCAGCCATAGCTGCGCTTGCAAAGTTAGAACCGTGAGCTGATAGGGGAATAAGCATCTCATCCCTCTGCTTTTCACCTCTGTCTAGCTGGTAGGCCCTTATGATTGAGCACCCGAGGTACTCTCCGTGGGCACCAGCGGAAGTCTGAAATGTCCAGTGTCTTAGCCCTGTAATCTTTCCAAGCATTTCTCCTAACTCGTACATTATCTTCAAAGCTCCTTGGACCGTTTCCTCGGGTTGATATGGGTGTAACTGCCTTACTTTCGGGTTTGCAGCGATTCTTTCATTGATCTTTGGGTTATACTTCATCGTACATGATCCGAGCCAGTAAGGACCGCTGTCAATGCCATAGTTCATCTCTGCCAGCCTAGAAAAGTGTCTGACTACTTCTGGTTCAGAGAGATTAGGTAAGTTCAGCTCCTCCCTCATTAATTTCTCTGGAATGAGCTCTTTGGCGTTTTCTATCTCTTCAAACAACTCTTTTTCTATCGAAAATCGATAGTAGCCATCTTTTCTCCCTTGGGAAAGTTCGAAGATCGTCGGCTCAATTAATTCCCCTTTCCTCTGCCATCTAGATTGTCTAAAGTAGCCAGTCATGCGACCACCTCCTCTATCTCCTGTACGAGCCTATCTAGATCTGCCTTCGTGTGGATTTCAGTTGTAGCAAGAAGAGCGACTTCACCTAGCTCATCAAAATATCCCGGAAACCTTTCTTTCAAGCTTATCCCAGCTAAGATTCCTCTCTTTAACAGATGTTGCTGGATCTCTGACCATTTCTTTTTCTGACTCCTGACTAGAAATTCTTGGAAGTGTTTTGATCTGAAGACTGGGGCTTCTAGTCCCTCAATCGAGTTGAGTCTCTTAACCAAGTATGCAGTGTTTACGAGTACTTTCTCACAAAGACTCTTTAGGCCGTCTTTTCCTAGTAGCGCTAGGTAAACAGCTGCCCTTATTGCCATAAGAGACTCGTTTGTTGTTATGTTGGACGTTGCCCTCTCCCTTCTAATGTGTTGTTCCCTTGTTTGGAGTGTTATTACATAACCTCTGACTCCCTTCTTACTCCAAGTCATCCCTATTAGCCTTCCGGGCATCTGTCTTACGAATCTCCTGTCGAATCTCGTTGCAATTATGCCCAACAAAGGGCCCCCAAAGCTCTGATAAATTCCCAGCTGTTGGCCCTCTCCGACAACTATGTCAGCCCCATATTCTCCTGGAGGTTTTAGGATGCCCAGAGACAGTATATTGACTCCTATGACGAGGATCGCACCCTTTTCATGGACTATATCAGCTAGCTCGGTTACATTTTCATCTATCACTCCGAAGAAGTTCGGGTTCTCGACGTAGACCATGCACGTATCATCGTCTATCTTCCTCTTGAGGTCATCTAAATCCACGAAGCCAGTGTCTTTCTCATAGTCGAGTGGGATTATTGAGGCATCAAGGGAACTCAGGTATGTCCTTAGAACGCAAAGGCGCTCCGGGCTTATTGCTGTAGAAATTAAGTGTTTTCTCCTATGATTGATCCTCATGCTCATAAGGGCTGCTTCAGCCAGTGCAGTTGACCAATCATAGTGAGATGCACTTACCACGTCCATTCCTGTGAGTTCTGCTATCAGAGATTGGTACTCAAATATGGCTTGTAGGGCTCCTTGTGAGATCTCCGGTTGGTATGGGGTGTAAGCGGTGTAGAACTCTTGCTTAGAAGCTATCTCATCTACCACAGCAGGAATATAGTGGTTCCATACCCCTCCCCCTAAAAAAGACAGAAATTCATCTGTAGTCACATTTCTTGAGAGGACTTCTTTGGCTTCTAGATATAATGTGATCTCGTCCATCGGATTTCCTATTTCAGAAGGGCTTTTCAGCCTGAGTCTCTCCGGTATGTCTGAGAAGAGGTCTTCTACGTCTTTAACTCCAATTTCATCCAACATCATGCGGATTATTTCCTTCTTTGCGTTAGGAATGTAGCGCATTTTTTACCTCGATTCATCTTGAACTGCATCTCGAATAAAATTTCGGATTTATGATATGAGGAACATGGCTTGCATGAATTTAACTAGACCATTCGAGTTTGACGGAGTGGAAAAATACCATATAGGCTACTCTATTTTTTATTTTAACCTTTCCTTATTATGAAAGACCTCTTTTTTGGATGTATTCAGTTGATTTCAAGAAGTTAGGCCATCTATCTGTCGATTATCTCCTCTATTGTATTTCAAAGTTAAGTTATGTTTAAATATAACATTTTATGAAGTTCATTCCTCCAAATCCCTCCCTTATTAATGACCTTGGGACGATCGCCTTATATATAGTCATTTCTAATTAGGAACGGGTTCGGTGATTTTAGTGGGAGTTGTCTCTTTCTACCTTCCAGAAGCCTTGGAAAAGAGGCTGGAGGAAGTTGTAAGGCTATACGGTTACTGTAGTAAGAGTGAGGCGATCAGAGATGCAATACGTTTGCTCATCATCGGATATTTTGAGTGAGAGGTGATAAAATGGAGGAGATAAGGAAAGAAGCGTTGGCTTTGAAGACCACAAAGCCACCAGTTGAAAAAGGTCCATCCGAGTTAATACCAGGAGTTCCTCCAGAGGAGAGAACTCTTTGGAGAAGGGATATATTAGAAGGGAGAAGGAGAGCCAACATAGTCATAGTAGGAGTCGGAGGAGCTGGAACCAATACCGTGAATACCTTAATGAAATTGGGTATCGAAGGAGCTAGATGTATAGCCATTAACACAGACATGAGACATCTGGAAGGAGCATATGCGGATGAGAAACTGTTAATTGGAGAGGAATTGACAAACGGTCTTGGAGCTGGAGGGGATCCAGTCATAGGTAGGGCCGCAGCTGAGCGGGACAGGGATAAGATATTCAAAGTACTTGGACACAGGCCAGATCTGGTGTTTATAACAGCAGGCATGGGTGGTGGTACGGGTACCGGAGCTGCTCCGGTTGTCGCAAGAATTGCGAGGGAGAAGAGAGCTATTGTTATAGCTGTTGTTACTTTGCCGTTTGAGGTTGAGGGAGATGATAAGAAGGAAATCGCACTTAAGGGAATAGCTGAACTCAGGAAGAATGCCAACGCCGTTATACTGATCTCAAACGAGAAGTTGAGGGAGTTAACTGGAGATCTGCCCTTACAAGATGCTTTAGCTGTTGCCGATTACACCCTTGCCATCATGGTGAAGGGAATCACCGAGATCATAAACAAGAGGACTCACATGAACATAGACTTCGCGGACGTTAGAAGCCTGTTCTTATCTGCTGGAGGCGTAGCTGCTGTTGGAATAGGCGAGTCAGATGATCCAAAGAGGAGGGTTGAAGAAGCAGTAAACATGGCCATAGAGAACAAGCTCTTAGAGTACTCCCTTGAGGGAGCCAAGGGAGCTCTGCTAGTCGTTACTGGAGGGCCCACTCTTACAATGAACGAAGCTATGAGGGCCGCAGACATAGTAAAAGCAAAGATGGGTAATTCGAAGGCCAACGTTAAGATCGGCGTGGACACTGATGAGAGGTTTGGCGATAAGGTAAGGGTCATTCTCTTCGTCGCTGGCGTTAGCTCGCCTTACTTCATACCTGGTAAACCAACCATTGATTATGGTCCATACCCGGTTCGACCAGAACAAGATCCTGAAGAGAAGATAATTGCTGTCGTAAAATCCACTATCGGTAAAGAGAACATAATGCATTTCTAAATCACTCGATAAGCACTACCTCTTCCTCTTTGTAACCAGTTATCACTCGATGGTATCCAACGAACTTGCGGGCTAGCTCACCTCGTATGTCAAGCTTTAGGGATTTCAAACCTCGAAGCTTTGAAGGGGTCGCTAGGATAATGAGATCTCGCTTGTTAATTCTAGAAAGAACAGCATCTCCAATTTGCTGATTTCCACGCCCAAGCAACATGCCAGATCCTCCTAAAGGAGATAAGATCAACTTAATTGGACCATTATGCTTTGAGACAAGATCATTTAGCTTGATCTCATTGACATCACTGGCTATCAATTGACGGTTAAGCACTACATCAACCCCGAGGAGGGTTTTCTGGAGACCAAGCTGTTTTGCTACTTCAGAAACCGTAAGTCCAGGTCCCAATATGTAAAGCACTCCTGGTTTCATCATCTCAACTACGTACTTAGCAATGGCTTGCCTTGAGAGTTCTTCCCCCTCGGTTAGAGGGGAGGGTTGTTTTGAAGACTGTAACAAAGATGGTTCGTACGGCACCTTAAGGTAGCCGTATAGCTTTATGACAAGTTGATTCGACCTATACGCGTCTTCATCTACATCCACAACCTCAGCAAGTTTTAAGGGGAGTCCTTCTAACAGGAATTTCCTTGCAACATCGCCCGAATGGGATGGCGTGACGCCAAAGACGGCTGAAAATATCTTAACCCCGGCAGGTACGCCAAGAGTTGGTATATTGGTTCCAACAGCATCTAAGATATCCTTAGCAGTCCCATCCCCGCCTACGAAAACCAAGAGATCCACATCTCTTTCTAACATCTCTCTTGCCGCTTTTTTAGTGTGAACCGCGGATGTTCTTTTAGGAAGATCGAGCTTTACCAATTCAATGTAATTTGAGGGAAATATCTTGCTTGCAATATCGTATCCCATTTCTCTTGGAGGAGTTACAATCTTTATATCAAGTTTAGATAGCCTTTGAAGGGCAATAAATCCTCTTGAAGGAGCTCTTGGCTCTATACCCATTTTGAGTGCTTCTTCAACTATTTCCGGTCGGTCCGTTCCCTTAAATCCAGCTGGACCTCCCAAGCCAGCTATAGGATTGATGATGAAGCCCAGAACCTTTTCTCTATTCCCCAATCTCTTAACCTAAGAATAAGTTCTACGAGTCTCCTTTAAAATTAGGAGAGTTAATTGATAGGGACATATAATCCCCTATTCCTTAGAACCCTAACAAGGGGCGAGTTCCTCTCATGGGAAAAGAGATAAGAGAAGATCTACCTAGAGAACTGTTGAATAAGCTCAGCAACCCAGGAGTAGTGCTTGTCTATGGACCAGAGAGCTCTGGGAAGAGCACCTTTGTCATGTATCTTGTTTCAAGAACGATTTCTCAAAGGGATAAAGTCTTGTTGTACGACTCTTCTAATGCAGTAGAAGTGTTTCGACGTCTGAGTCCGAAGTTGGGCGAAGAATTCGTTAAAAGGGTTTTTAGGATCCGTGTTAGGGATTGGTATGAGCAGAAGAAATGGGTAAGAAGGCTTGGTTTGATACCAAAAGAATTCAAAATGGTAGTTTTTGATGAGTTTACTTCCAACTATCTTTCGCAGCTTTTCAAGATGGGTGACAACATCAAACGCTATATGAGACTTCATAGAGAACTTATCTTTCAAACCGCCTACCTAAGGTACATCTCTCAGAACTTTGGTAAAACAATTTTCTTGATTGCAAGAGAGAGATCAACAGGAGATCCCTTGGGCGGACTTTCTCTAAAGAAGATTGCGTCGATAACCGTTAGATTGGATAAAACAGGAGGCGATCTGTTTCGACTAGAGGTTGAAAGCGAGGGTGGCGAGATCAGTAAGATTATCTTCAGACTCGACCCATAAATCAACGAAGTTAAGATGAACAATCTGAATAGCTTGGTCTTTGCACTTTGGTATATACTGCCAGCCTACTTTGCTAACGCTACTCCCGTCATATTAGGAGGAGGTAAGCCCCTAGACCTAGGCTTGAAATGGATAGATGGAGAGAGAATATTCGGAGACCATAAAACCTTCAGAGGAATACTTGCCGGTCTTCTCGTTGGAACTGTCGTAGGAACCATTCAAGGGAGAGAGCTTCTTGGGTTCTTTCAGAGTTTAGGGGCTATGTTGGGTGATTTGGTGAGTTCCTTCCTGAAAAGACGCCTTAAGAGAAAGCCAGGACAGTGGACACCTGTTCTAGATGAGGAAGGGTTCGTAATTTTCTCTCTTATCCTCTCGAAGCAGATCGAACCCGTTCCGACGAAAGTTATCCTATTCTTATTAGTTATAACCCCTATAATTCATTTTGGAACAAATAGGTTAAAAGAAAAACTACTTATTGGAGGGAATTCTGGTGAATCTGAGGGTTAAGGACGTTAAAGAAGCACTACTTAAATCTGGAGTCTCACCAAAAGTCATAGATCAACTGTTTAAGCTTGGAATAGATGAAGTACGCTATATGACAAGCTCTGAGCTTGTGGAAAAGCTAAAAATAGATAGCAAAACTGCGAGAAAAATTCTTAGGGCGATTGGATCTACTTTCGTTGAGATCAAACCCGCTTCGGAGGTGATCATGCATAAGAAAAGGCTGAAGATAGGAGTTAAAGAGATAGATGATCTTCTAGGCGGAGGATTGGAGCAGGGCACGCTAATTGAACTTTATGGTAGACCTGCTTCTGGGAAAACCCAGATGGCAATGCACATCACCATAAACGCCAGACTTGATGAGAAAGAGGGAGGCCTCAGTACAAAGGTATTCTACATAGACACCGAAAGGGGATTCTCTCCAGCGAGGATAGAAGAGATGTGCCGATTTAGGAGACTGGATCCCCAGAAGATAATGGATGGGATCCTGTATGTTAGCGCAGGTAGTACGCATGAACTATTTGTAGCCGCAGAAAGAGCGTTAGATTTGATTAAGGACGAGGGTGTTGGGCTTATCATAGTGGACTCGTTGTTAAGCCCATTTAGGTTGGAGTTTCAGGGAATAAAGGAGCTTGCCCCTAGGCAACAAGCAGTGAAAGAACTCATGAGGATCCTAAAGAGGGCTTGTGAGAAGGACGCGATAGTTTTCCTGACAAATCAAGTAGTTGGAAGGGTTGGGAGAGGAATAGAGACGGAGAAATATAGGCCAGCAGGTGGCTTTGTGCTTGGTCACATACCTAATTTGGTACTTTTGATAAGAAGGCTGAAAGGAAACAGAAGACTGATTAGAGTCGTTGATTCATCTTATTTGGAGGAAGGAGAAGCTATATTTGCCATAGATAAGGCGGGCATAGTTCCAGTTAGCCCTGATTGGTAAGTTTTATTTGTTTCAACAAGGCAAGGGGAGAAGGTGAGTAGCTTGGAGGAGGTTCCAAAAGGAAGGTACTATACAAAAACGCACGAGTGGTTATCTATTGTTTCTGGAAACGTGGTTAGGATAGGGATAACTCACTACGCCACCCATCAATTAGGAGATCTAACTAGTGTTGAAGTAAAGCCTGTTGGAACTGAGATCAAGAAAGGTGAGGCCTTTGGAATTGTGGAAAGTGCAAAGGCTTCTGAATACATATATTCGCCAGTTAGTGGGAAGATAACCGCGGTTAACAAGGAAGCAGGAGTTATGGAGGAGAAGGAAGAGGCCTTTGTGGTCGGGGAACTTGAGAAAATAACAGCGGATCCTTATGGAGAAGGGTGGCTCATTGAGATGGAGGCCAAAGACCTCGATAAGGAAATCCAAGATTTGCTTTCTAAAGAGGAGTATGAGGAGTACCTAAAAACCCTTTCTTGAGCTTTGAATTTAACGCTCGTTTATTATGGATAATTGTTTAAAAGTAGAGTAGGTGCGTGGATTCAGTTTAAAAGAACTGAGAGCTAAATAGAATAGCTTGCACATGGAATATGAGTCGTCTGAAAACTTCATACGGCACCCGCTAATAAAGCCGAAAAAGCTAGAAGCAAGGCTATATCAACAGTTCATTTCAGCCAGAGCCGTTGAGGAGAACACGTTAGTAGTGCTCCCTACCGGGCTGGGGAAAACTTCCATCGCTGCTATGGTAATGGCCCACAGGTTACAAAAGTTTCCCCACGGAAAGGCCATGATATTGGCCCCTACTAGGCCTCTTGCAATTCAACATCACCGCTTTTTCTCTGAAGTGCTGAATATAGAGGAAGATCAGATCGTTTTGATAACAGGAGCCGTGCCACCAGATAAGAGGGTCGACCTCTGGACTTCTGGAAGGGTCTTTTCAGCTACGCCCCAAACAGTCGAAAACGACATTCTTACTGGAAGGCTGGACCTTTCTGACTTCGTTTTGCTGGTCTTTGACGAGGCTCACAGAGCAGTGGGCGACTATTCCTACACGCTGATAGCTAGACATTACGCGGACAAAGCAAAAAATCCTAGGATATTGGGACTGACAGCATCGCCGGGAAGCAGCAAGGAGAAGATCTTAGAGATAATAAACAACCTTCACATAAAGCACGTCGAAGTCAGATCTAGGAGAAGCCCAGATGTCAGAAGATATGTGGCCGAACTCAAGATAGATTGGGTCAGAGCCCCTCTTCCGGAGGATTATAAGTCAATTTTAGATGAGTTAAGGTCTTTTTACAAGGATTTACTGGATAAACTCAAGGAAAGAGGGATAATTGAACTGGGAAGAAGGGATTACGTCAGGCTCAAGGATCTTCTGCGATTAAGAACCGAAACGATAACTCGCATGGAGGACAGGTTTGCAGCGGTTATAGTTGCGGCCCTAATAAAGCTCCATTACTTCATGGATTTGCTAGAAACTCAAGGTCCTGAGCCGGCCAAGAGGTATCTGGAAAAGGTCGTCAAGAGGCGAAGGAGGGCTGCTTCGGATAGGCTCCTTTTAGAGGATAGGAGGGTTCTCAAGGCGTGGAAATGGTTAGCTTCGCTCCCAAAAGGGAGCGTTCATCCCAAACTAAAGGAATTGGCCTCTATAATAGACAAAGAAGGTATAAAGCATGGTAAAAAAGCAATAATCTTCGTAAATTATAGGAAAACCGCTGAGACAGTCTTAGAGTACCTAACTGAGAAAACGGGAGTAAGTGCTTCTCTATTCATAGGACAAAGCCGAAGAGAAGAGCTGAAGGGAATGAGTCAGGAGGAGCAAAAGAGGATCCTACAGGATTTTTCTTCGGGAAAGTACGACCTTTTGGTCGCTACTAGCGTTGGAGAAGAGGGTTTAGACATACCAGAGGTAGATTTGGTCGTTTTCTACGATGCAGTTCCCTCCGTAATAAGGCACATCCAGAGAA
Organism: Thermoproteota archaeon; assembly: GCA_003661365.1. GTDB lineage: Archaea > Korarchaeota > Korarchaeia > Korarchaeales > Korarchaeaceae > QMVU01. The sequence continues at coordinate 16,484 of QMVZ01000009.1, forward strand.
GAGGCAGGACTGGCAGAGGCAGGCCAGGAAAAGTCGTTGTCTTGGTGTCTGGGAAGAAAGAAGAGTCTTTCTACTGGTCTACCGTGGTCAAGGAGAGGAAGATCATGAAAGCCCTTCGGGAAGTGAGTTCCGAGGTAAAAGAAAGGGAAAGACATCCAACCTTAGATAAGTTCTCAGCAGAAGAGCAGGAGAAGCCTTCAGCCGAGAGAAAGGTTCCTGAGGTGATCGTAAGGGTAGATGTGAGGGAACTTGGAGGGGAAGTTGTTAGGAGGCTAGCGTCTTTTAATGACGTAAAAATAAGCGTTTCTAGATTAGAAGTCGGGGACTACATCATCAGCGATGAGATAGCAATTGAGAGAAAGACCGTAGACGATCTAGCATCCTCTCTGGTCGACGGGAGGATATTCGATCAGATGAAGAAGCTTAAAGCAACGTATAAGAGGCCAATCCTCCTCATTGAGGGAGAAACACCTTACAGAGCGAGCAAGAGGGGTGTTAACCCGCGATCTTTGATGGGATTGGTTGCAAGCCTAGTAACAGGAGGTTTGCCCGTTTTGTGGGCGAAAAACCCTGAAGAAAGCGCTGAACTAATCAGGTTAATGGCGATAAGGGAGCAGACCGATAAGAGGGTAATTCCTGAGATAAAGCATCCTCCAGCAATTGATGAAAGGGCAGTGCTGGAGAGGGTTCTTACCGGAATTCCAGGAGTCGGAGTTGTCATCGCTAGGAACTTGTTAAGTGCATTTGGAACTCTTAGACGGGTTTTTTCGGCCTCTGAAGAGGAGCTTCAGTCGGTTGAGGGAGTTGGCCCTCAAATAGCTAAGAGGATAGTTGAATTTGCCACAAGAGAATACGGTGAGGAGTAATGCGTGTTAGAGAGGTCCACAGCGTTAACCTTGGCAAGGAGGAGAAGCAGGTCATCAAGTTCTTATTTGGCTTGTTGAAGATGGACGGTTGTGTTGACCTAACGCTAACAAGTATCTCTTCCAAGAGGAAAACCCAGCACGTTTACAGAAGGATTTCGGTTAAGATAAACGATGGAAGTGGATATGTGCCAATTAACAGCAGGATAATTGCCAAGACATCCGTGGAATTCATTATTGGAGACAGAGTTTCGGCGGATTTCTTGCTCACATTCTCTTACTATTACCGAGGAGAAAAGAGTAAGAAGATAAGATTGGCTGACGATGTTTACGTTCTTACGCTTAGGAATAACAAAGGAACCATATGTCTTGAGCTAACTCCATGGCATGGTCTATTTAGGATCACGCCAAAGGCTGTTTTACGCATGTTGTTATGGGAAGCAGGGCTTCTGAAGTAGAGATTTGGCTATTATTTCGTTCCCTATTTCTCAGTTATCCTCTTAATCTTATGGATAGCGTCCAAGATGCCGTTCAGCAGGTTTACAAGGATCGTGAGCTCTTGGTAATTTTCCGACGCAGATATCTCTCTTGTAACCTCTTCTGCCTTAGAAGACAACATATCCTTGAGTTCGAACAACTTTAACCTCAGCAACTCTTCCGCTGCCTCCTCGTCCGACTTGACCAAGATGTACCTGGCGTTGCAAACTGGACACACCGTTTCGTCGTTTGTCTGGAACAAAGGAGCCCCGCAGTTAGGACATACCTCGCTAAGCATCTTCCAGCCTCTTTTTAGGGCTTCTGAAATTCTTCTTGACTTCTCTTCTAGGGGCATATCAGCCAATGGCTATCTCTTATACTACCCTCCTTAAGATTTTAAAGGCAGAAGTCGGTGTGCTACGATGACTTGTTAACACCATCCCCGTGAACGGGAGGTGATATCATGAGAAAGCAAGAATATGCTTCAGAGATTGAGAGGGCTGTACAAATTTTAGATAGAATCTCTCAGGATAGAGGGGTTCCTAAGAACATTAGGAGAGCAGCTACAGAGGCGATAGACGCCCTAAGGGATGAAAGTCAGAGCTATGGAGTTAGAGCCAGTAAGGCTATATCAATACTTAATGAGATAATAAACGACATAAACATGCCATTCCCGACGAGAAGCCAGATTTTGCTAACAGTGGGTATTTTGGAAAGGATAAGAGATTAATCGGGTCTCTTATCCTCTTATTTTTGGTTAAAGAGGTCTCTTATTGAGAAAATCACTTCCGTACCATCTTAGAGGGCATAAACCCGTTAAAAAGAGAGAACCTGATCTTTCAAAAGTAGCAGGATTAAAAACAGAGGCGAATACATGACCTTACCATGAGGCGAAGATGGCATAAACCCGTCAGTCTTCTTATGGTAGAAGCCATCAAAACGAACTTGCAGGGACATTGAAAACAGAATTTTAATGTCAAAGAAACAAATGAATTTTTTATATGTTTTAACGGCATTTTCTTGCAAAGAGGCTTTCCTCAATGTCTAGTAGGCTAGCCTTCTTCCTAGTAATTTTGTTGACCGCCACCATAGTCGGAAGCATGCAAGGAACATATGACGTTCTTACATCTTTCCCGAGCACTAAATCCCCTAAAGGTTCAACCTCAAGCTTGGGAACATGGTTCAAGGATCAGAGGAGAAATTCAGAGATACAAACTATGATGGACATGGGGATGCAAACGATATACGCCACGGAGGACGCTTTTATTACTGACGTAACTCCTGACACAAACTATGGATCTGATGGGTATCTACACGTTGGAAAATACGATGGAGGTACATATAGGGCAGTTCTCTACTTTCCCTTAGATTCCATTCCAGCCGGGGCAAAAATAAAAGAGGCAAGGCTCTATCTAAGGGCACAATCGTTTACCTCTATTTCGGGTACAATGAGTATACGAGCAAAGAGACTTCCCAGGGGTTTTACTGAGAACTGCGTAACCTGGAGGAAAAGGACCTGTACGCAAGATTGGCTGCATGAGGGAGGAGATCACGTCAACCCAACGGCAAGCACGACGGTAAGTTTTAGTGACTGCTTGCTTGTGAATTGGGACATAACTGAGTTTGTGCAAGGAGTTGTAAACGGCGATTACGAGAACTACGGCTTAATGCTCCTTTCCGAAGATCCCTTCAGAGCGAACTTCTATTCTAGGGAAGGAGCAAGCGTTCCTCCTACTTGCTCAAGTGACGATCGACCGCGAATTGTGGTTTATTACATGAAGATCTCATTGACGGATCCAAGCGGAGGAGAGGACCTAAAGGCGGGTGAAACATTCACGATTAAGTGGTTGACATCGGAACCAGGAGGATTTGTCGAGCTGTATTACTCAGTTGACGGGGGAGCTAGCTATAATCTCATAGATTGCGTCCCGAACCCATCTACAAGCGGTTCATACGATTGGACGGTTCCCACAGAGGACTCCACCAATTGTAAGATAAAGGCTGTTTGGAAGTCAAGCTGCGGAACTCCGTCTGAAGAGTACTGTACGGATGTGAGCGCTGGAACTTTCAAGATCACCACAGAATATGAGATACACCTTACAGCGCCAACAGCTGGGGAAACCATAACGGCTGGGGAAACGTATAGGATAAGGTGGGAGACCTCAGCTCCAGGCAATAAGGTTGAAATTAGATTCTCTTATGATGGCGGATTTTCTTGGACTAAGATAGACTGCATAGATAACACCGGCGGAACGATGAGTTACGACTGGGAGGTTCCGGAGATAGAGTCAAGCAATTGTCTGATAGAGGTTAAGGTGATAAGCAATTGCTTTGGCATGTTTTTAGACATATACGACACGGATAGAGCAGGTCCCTTCGCAATAGCCATGCCAGAGGAGCCAGATTTCCTCATAGGTATATCTCCTGGAGAAAATAGCGTGGAAGCAGGCAAACAGGCATCCTACACAGTTTCAATAACCCCGACAGGAGGTTTCTCAGGAACCCTTAGCCTAACAGTTTCAGGACTGCCCGGGGATGTAACGTACCAGCTGAACCCTGCTGGTGCCTACGCCTACTCTCTCGTGATCAGTACAGGGGAAACGACCGGAACATTTGTGTTCACGGTCACAGCCAGTGGAGGGGGAAAGACCCACAGCGACACCGCGACCCTGATCATAAATCCTGCTCCTCCACCACCCGCACCTCCATCTACACCATCCTCTCCTTCTCCTACGCCTTCGCCCACCCCGTCGCCAACTCCATCGCCCTCTCCTTCTCCCACTGCTTCCTCATTTAACTTCGTGCTAAGCGTCAAGCCTCCGAAAGTAAACGTAGGACCCGGAGGAACCATCTCGTTTAAGGTGGAGGTGGAGCTTACCTCTGGAACCGCTGAGACCGTGCATCTAAGTGTCGAAGGGCTTCCATCTGATTTCACCTGGAGCTTCGATCAGTCATCCATCTTACCAACCGGAATCTCTACTCTAAACGTGAAAGCTGGTAGTACGCCAGGAACCTATACTTTCATCATCAAAGGAGAAGGCGGGGGAGCATCAAGTTCAGCAACAGCAACAATAGTAATTAGCGAACATGGTAAATGCGTTGTTGCAACCGCAACCTACGGTAGCGAGCTGTCTGATGAGGTTCAGCTCCTGAGAGGGTTCAGAGACAACATCGTCATGAGAAGCTTTCTCGGCAGATCCTTCATGCGTGCCTTCAATAAGTTCTACTACTCTTGGAGTCCCGCCGTGGCATCAGCCATAGAGGAAAATAAGGGTCTAAGGACATTTATGAGAGCATTCCTGTATCCGATAATCTACACTCTAAGGATATGCCAAAAGCTGTTTGAACCCTTGGCCAAGGCTAACATCGAAGTCGGTTTCTTGCTGATGGAGGTGGTTAGCTGCGCGATTCTCGGGGTCATATACATGTCACCTGTGCTGTATATGCTCGGAAGAATAGATGAAAGGCTCAAGGGCCGTAGGTCACTTAGGATCGTTCTCCTTAGTGTTGCCTCATCCCTGACGCTAGTACTCGCTTCTTACATGCTTGGAAGTAGCGCACTAGCGATGGCATCAACCTCGGTCCTTGCACTGTCGGCTATGGCTTTGGGGGCTAAAACATCAACTTCGTGGCTGGGTAAGCTTTTTTCAAGGCTTTAACCCAGCCTCTTTTCTTGCATCCAACCTGCTACGTAGATCGTTCGCCTTTTTCTGGCTATAAAGGGGGTCGTATCATGCCCACTTAAATCTGATTTCTCGCTAAATTGTAATCATTTAAAGAGTTCGGGATCACTTAAAATGAAGATGAGTGAGTTAGGGGAGAGACCTCTTAAGCTGGAGATAATCAACGCAAAAGAAATACACCTATCCAGCGACGACATCCACATGCTTGCTGAGATAGAAGTGCATCCAGAGGTTGCTAAATGGGACATTCTTGCCTTTGAAGGAGATGTTGAAAAAGCATA
>QMVZ01000010.1 GCA_003661365.1 Thermoproteota archaeon
ATCTTTATCTCTAAGGCTCTATCTTCGATCAAATCGAAGTAAATTCCCTCATCATGCCTTTTTCCTTCTTTAAGCATGAAAAATTCGACTTCTGCGCCCACGTTAAAGGTCAAACCCTGTTTACCAAGCTGGTCTGTTGATCTTCTAAGTAAAGCTCTTGAGTCCTTTTCAAAAACTTCGCCATTAGGCCTAAAGATTTGGCAAAAGAAGTTTCCTATTACCTCTCCTTGATGTCTTGACGTGAAAAAGCTATTTAAATCGGGTTTTAGGCAAAGATCCGACTCTTCTATTCCAACAAGTTCCAATGAGGATCCATCGAACCCTATTCCCTCTTCTAATGATTTTTCAAGGTAATTTGTTGGAATAAATAGCCCCTTGGGTCGTCCAACGATGTCAACAGTCCTGAGCATCAAGAATTTGATGTGTTGTTCCTCGATCCTCCTTTTTATCGTTTCAACAGTCATTTGCTCTTGAATTATCACCAATTTCCCCTAGAAGATTTTGTTAAAGCCCAAACAAAAATTTCCTTGAAACAAATGCATTACCATTTTCTTCCGTAACGAGATTCCGATGGCACAGAAGTAAAAACTATTATAATCATGTTTGTAATATTCAAAACACTGCAATAATACCTAGAAAAAGTGATGGATATGAGCTTCTTTGTCGAAAGAACTGAGGAAGGTCAGAATGCCTATAAAACGTTTCTTATAGAAGATCCAAAGATGATCACAGTTCTTGGAAATGAAATAGCCCTCAAAATACTCAAAGAGCTTGGAAAGAAGCCTGCATGTCCGATGGACATAGCGAGAAGCCTAACAAGGAAACTTGATGTTAGTGAACAGACGATTTATTACAACATTAAGAAGTTAGAAGCTGCAGGTTTAGTGCGAGTAGTAGCCACAGAACAGAGATCTGGAGCAGTAGCAAAGATATATGAGCCTGTAGCAAGTGTGATATCTATCAAGCTGTTTCCTTCTGAGCCTATCAAGGATTTGAAAGTTAGATCAGCTGAGATAGACTTCCTAAGACCTTTCATAAATGAGGGAGTTTTCGACTCCCTAATTATTCTAGGGAGCCCGGATCCTCACGGAAAGTATAGATCTAGGGCATCTGATGGTTTTTGTGCAATAAACCTTGCGATGTTCTTTGGTCAATTCACAAGAGATTACAAAATCCCATTTTACAAGCTAGATACACAGGTTAGAGAAGTCGACCTAGAGAAAAACTTGGTAATTGTTGGTGGACCTAAGGCTAACATAGTAAGCGCGAAGATAAACGAGCACCTACCTATATTCTTTGATTACTCGGAAGAACTCAGGGAGTGGAGCATAGTTTCCTCCCTATCGAAGAAGGTCTACAGAGAAAAACAAGTTGGCCTTATTGCAAGGATAGACAGTCCGTTTAAAGAGGATAGAGAGATCCTATTGTTTGCTGGGATGGGATTCAGGGGGACAAGGGCGGCAGTCCTGGGATTCATAAGACATCTCGACCAGATCCAAGATGGAAATTCCTTTAACCCTAAAGTCATTGCAAAAGTGGTCAGAGGTGTAGATATAGATGCAGATGGGATAATTGATGATGTAGAGTTCCTTGAATAGGTCATAAGGAAACAGATCAAGGCGTCAAAACGGCTTTAAACAACTCTACTGACCTACCAGAAGATGTACAGCAAATTCCTTGCATCTTCTCTATCAGGATCTGAGAGAAGTAGTTTACGGCAAGTTTTTGGAATTCTGCAGGATCAAATCCCAAGTGAATATCCCCCATTTCCTCTCTGAATTCGTCAAACTCATGTTTACAAAGATCAACTACAATAACCCGTCCGCTTGGCTTTACACTCTCTCTTAGACTTGATAGTGCCTTTTCTACGTCAGTAACGTGGTGTAACGTGAGTATTGAGATTATCACATCGAACTTATCCGGTAATGCAAAAAATCTTGAGGAGTATAACACGCTCTCTCTTATTTTCTCTATAATCCCGACGATTGGGACTATATCTCTTCTCTTAGATGCCAAAACCTTGAGCATCTCAGGAGTTAAGTCCATCGCAAAGAAGCTGGCGTTTGGTAGGTGCGACTTAATTCTATCCACAATTTTTGATGTTAGAAGACCAGTTCCTGCTCCCACATCCAGTATATCCAACAATCCTGTATCAGATGGAAGAATTATTGATTCTAAGACCGAATTAACTATTCTCTCAATGCCTTCGGGCCCGAAATATCTAAACAAAATTTCATCTCTCTTTTTCGCTTCTTTCAATGAGAAATGTCTGGCTTGATCCAAATAACCCTCTAAATTGTTTATTCTTAGTTCTGTGAGCAAGTCTTTGAGGTTAAATGACTCTAAGTATGATTGAACGCAACTGTACATCCCGAAAAGTTGCATGTATTCTTTAAAAGACTCCTCTAGCAAAAATGCAAGGTCTCTTTTTATTTTTCTAGATAACTTCTTCCTCGATGAACGACCTCCTAGAAAGGGAACTCGAAGAGTACAAGAGAAACCTAAGGAGGGGGTTTAAGATCATAGCGGAGGGCAGAGTCCCAACAAATGAAGATCTTATTAAGGAAGCCTCAGTTGATGCCGCGCATATTTTAGCTGAGAAAGGCATTGAGGTGTCCGATCCAGACGAGGTTCTCCGAATAGGGACAGAAAGGCTTACTAAGAGGGTAATTTCATTGGGAATAAAGGCTATGAATAGTGCTATAAGAGATGTGATTGGGGCCTCTGGAGTCGTAGGGACGGCCGCAGTAGCACTATTGATGGCTAAGGCAGGAACTAATACGAAAACGTCTGGGCTAAAGAAAATGTTGGATCTGATAAGGGAGAGAGGGGGAAGGGTATCGTCAGAGGAGCTTGTGGAGTATATTGTTTCAGCAGGGTTTGAAATCTCTAGGGAGCTGGCCGAGGTGAAATACTTTAGGGAGATAGAAAATCTGCTGAGGGAGAGGAAGTTAGAAGATAGGGTGAACGATATACTTCCTCCTATATATGAGCCTTTCGGAAGGATTGTTGGAGGCGGAAGACTAACTGGAAAGTTCGTGGTTGGAGAAATAATTGCTTTTGGAGGAGCCATTGGGCTCAGCGAATTGCTAGAGATAATTGAGGAGTGGTCCGAAGGGAAGAAATTCTCCTCTTTGATAAAGAGTTTGGAACTGGCAACTCCTCCCATAATTTACGTTCTAGGGGAGATAGAAGAAGCAGGAGATAGGACAGCGCTATCAGTTCCATTCGCTTCAGCCTATCTGGCCTATATAAAAGGAAATTGATCATATGTTTTGTCTATAAGCTCAATAAAAATCTGTAGACATAGTTCTGCCTAGCAAGGCAGGAATTTATTTAGAAAACAAGCCAGCAGGTGGTGAAAGATGCAGATAGATTTGATCCTTCCTACAATATCCTTAGTCTTTCTAAACGTAGTAGTTTGGGCTTATCCACGAGTAGAACCCAGATTGAAGCGATTCATGGAGGGAGGAGAGTTTACAGTCAAGGATGCTTTGGGCTTGGCTGTAGTCTTGGCAGTCGCAATTGCTGTATTAGCCCTTTCGCCAAGCGCCCTCCTCTTAGTCCTCTCAATGATTGGAATAGGTTTCGTGCTTAATCTCACTTCCTTAATAGTTACAGGAAATCGGTGGGTTTCTGTGATTCTCCCAAGCATTTTTTACATATGTTTCTTCTTTTTCTGGAACCTAAAGCTCTTGAACATATTTGCCATAATTTTGGCATTTGGAACCTCCTTGATCTTAGCAGGCGCATTCTCTTGGAGATCCTCTTTAGCTTTTATTGCAATTCTCACGCTGATAGATGTTATACATGTTTTTGGCACGAAAATGATGGTAGAAGTCGGTCAAAAAGGAGTTCAGCTTGGGTTACCTCTTATGCTTCTCTTACCAGCTTACCCTGCTAAAGGATATTTGGGATTCGGCTTAGGTGACTTGTTTGTAGCTTCTTTAATTACAATCAGGAATTGGGAAAAGTTCGGCGGGAGAGCAGGATTTGTAACATCAGTTCACATTGCTTTATTCTTGGGGTTGATGATACCAATAGTCGAAAGATTTGGGGCATTGCCCGCTACTGTCTTTATCTCCGCGGGTTGGATTACTTCGTATCTTCAAATGAGAATAAAAGAACGAAAAGCTAGAGATCTTTAGATCCTTGTGCTTCTAACTCCCTAACCCTTTTTTAGTCAATGCTCAAATTCTCTTAAGCATTAATTATTTATCGTTCCAATGCTCTAGCCAAGAACTGGTGCAGTGCGGTTGAAAGCACTTATCACAGGTTTCGAGAAGTGGGGTGAGGAGCCGGGAAACCCAACTGAACGCCTTGTAAGCATATTTGATGGGAAAAAGGTTAATGATATAGAGATCTATGGCTTTCTGCTTCCTGTTGCCTTTAACAGGGCTAGGAAAGAGATTGTATCAAAGATTGAAGAGATAAAACCCGATATAATAATTAACACTGGCCTAGCTGCCAGTAGACTTGTCATATCAATAGAGAGGGTGGCTGTAAACATAATTGATGCCAGACGTCCAGACAATGATGGTGTAAGACCAATAGACGAGCCAATAGATCCAGAAGGCCCCTTTGCGTACCCTTCAACCTTGCCTACAAGGAGGATTTTTGAGCGCCTAAAGTCAAGCGGAATCCCAGCGAAGCTATCCTATTCTGCAGGAACTTACTTATGCAATTTTGTCATGTACCTCTCTTTGAGAACTGTAGATAAGCTTGGAATGCAGTCTCTTGCAGGCTTCATTCACGTTCCACACACACCAGACTTAGCCGCAAAGAAGGATAAACCTGCACCGAGCATGTCCATAGATTTGATGGAAAAGGCCCTTAAAATAGCACTAGAGGAGAGTGCTGCCCATTATCTCGATAAGATCAAAAGTCAGGGCTAGATGTTGGATAATACAAAGAAGCAAAGAGAATAAACACTCCCTATAAATATGGGCAAGGTTCCTTCCAAACGATATAATTTGCCAGTTTCAAATAGGGCTATAGCTCTCGGCGAAGCTCTTCTCACCACGTTTCTCTGGTCCTCATCTTACGTCCTAATAAAGCGTGGTCTTGTGAACATAAGCCCTCTTCTATTCGCTGGCAGCAGATACTTTCTAGCCTTTCTATGTCTATTAACAGTTTTCCTTTTGACTAGGAAAACATTTCCACCCTTAGAAATGAAGGAATGGGCTTACCTCGCATGTTTAGGTCTTTCTGGATATGCAGGAATGCCTGCATTCCAGTTCTTGGGTTTACTCTATATTGGTGCAACTGATTCAGCATTTATCTCAAATTTTAATCCGCTATTTGTGGCGCTGGTTTCATGGGCTGTGAAAAAGAAGTCTCCTAGAAAAATTCAGTGGGCTGGATTCATCGTCTCGCTAATTGGAGCCACAGTCTACTTCTTCCCTGAAATAGAGCTTAGATCAATGAATAAAGCCCTAGGTATGGTCTTCACAGCCATATCTGGTCTCTTTTGGGGAATTTACATGGTTTTAGCTGAAAAAAGAACTTCTGAAGTGTTGGATGTTTTAACGAGAACCACCATCTCAATGGGTCTAGGAAGTACTCCTCTTCTCCTCCTTTCCTTTGTAATTGAGGGCACAAGGCTTGCAAAATCATCTTGGATATACATAGTGTGGCTGGGAATAGTGAACACTGCCTTGGCCTTCACACTATGGATTCATTCTCTTGAGGAGCTAAAAGCGTTTGAAACAGCTGTTCTGCAGAACACTATGCTGATTCAAATAGCTTTGCTTTCCATGCTATCCTTGGGCGAAACTCTCTCTTCTAACAAGATAATCGGAATGATATTCGTACTTACTGGAGCTATTTTAGCCCAAAAGAGGACAAAAAACGACACATAAGAAACCAGTGAGTTTTCACAACGGATTCCTGAAGAACATTATTCGCGCTCCATCAGGGGAACTATTCGCTCGAGTACATAGTTAATGAAGGTCTCCTCATCTATCTTACTGAAAATGGTAACAACGCAGTTTCTAGTGAGTCCAACAACCAATCCATATTTCTTATCCTCGAATACGACGTACCAAATTTTCCCATGCTTAAGGTACTCGTGGTATAAAGTGGTATCTTGGAGAGCGTTTCCATAAAGGGCTAGCTTGTTTATGTTAGGCAGATCAACCTGATCGAAGTAGATAACCTTAGTAGCCTCTGGATTGGATTCGTGCAGCTCTTTTAGAGTATCATGGGATATCTTGGCTTCTACCACAGCTCCAGGACCAGGAATTATTATCTCACCAAGCTTTGATGCTATGTTGTTTGCTATTCTCCACTTCTCAACGACGAAAAGCAACGTAGTTCCTTCTTTTTCTGTGAAGAAAAAGCCTGATTCCCTTGTGAAAAGGTTATATCTTAGCTCTCCTCTGTAAGTCGTAGGAATTACTTTGTCTTCAGAGTAAATTCCCCACAAGAGGTCTTTCCTGAAGTCAAGCTCTCTTACTTCGCTCATTAACTTGATTTCTTGCTCTCCGTACTCTTCTACTCTTTCCATTTTCCAGTCTTTCAGTTTTTCAGCAATAAGCTCTAACGGAACTCTTTCCTCCAACTTGAAAAGCTTGCCTGCTAAAACCATCAACCTAGGAATTCGCAGATAATATTAAACAATATCCCGCAACTATCCAAGCCATTTTCTAGCTCCTATTAGAGGATTTTAGTCTTTTCTAGATTTAGGTAGCGATTTGTAGGCAAACTATAGGTCTACTACGAGGGTTTAGTCCGTAATGGAAATAAGAAGTTGAAGAGGAAAGAATAAGCTGAAGTTCAGAGGTACTCAAGCCTACAAATCCTTTTTAGGTCAAGATAAGTTCATGTCTTTCGAGGTAGCAGAACAGCTTAACAAGGAGACCAACGATGCCATCTACTTACATCAAGGAAGTAGTGCTTGAGGACTTCATGTCCTACGAATACTCAAGAGTCCCCCTTAAACCAGGACTTAACATAATAACTGGGCCTAACGGAGCTGGGAAGTCCTCCATAGTTCTCGGAATAGCCGTTGCAATGGGTCAGACATATACTGAGAGATCTAGGAGGCTTAGGGATCTGATTAGAAGAGGTAAAAATGTCGCCCGCGTTACTGTAGTGCTTGACAACAGGCCAGTTGATGGAAAGAGACCCATTCCATTTTCAAGAAAGGATGAGGTTAGAATATCGAGATATTTGAGATCAGACGGTACTTACTGGTTTGAAATGGACTATAAGCCAATAGATAAGGCAGAAGTCGTCTACAGACTCTCTCGTCTTGGAATAAACCCCAATAACATGCTTATCATAATGCATCAAGGGATGGTAGGCGATTTCAGTCGCCTATCCCCACAGGACAGACTGAAGCTTGTTGAAGAGGCAGCCGGCTTGCATGAATATAGAGAGAGGATCCTAGATGCGAGCAAAAAATTAGAGGAAATCGTTAGCGAAGAAGAGTCCCTGAAAGAGCTTCTCTCAAAGAGCGAAAAGACAATGGGATACTGGGAAGAGCAATACAAAAGGCTTCTTGAGAAGAGAGAGCTTAAGGAGAAACTTAAGGAACTGAGACTCGAGCTAGCTTGGTCTAAATGGAACTTACAGCTAAAGAATGTGGAAAAAATAAGGGCCAGGATAGCTCAAAGAGAGTTGGAAGCTGAAAAATGGCAAAATAGGCTAAAAGAAGCGGAAAAAAGGGCTAAAGAGGCAAGGGAAGCCCTAAAAAAGTCATGGGAATCTTTAGAGGAAGCTTTCTTAGATCTCTCCGTCGAAGAAAGGGCATTAGGTAGGACGGAAGCGTCTTCAGGAGAATCGATAAAGGATGCAATGAAGAGCGTTGAAGCTGCAAGAGCAAAAGTTGAAGCACTAAAATCCTCATTCTTCAAAAAACAAGAAGAACTAATAGAGGCATCTATCGAGAGAGCCTTAAGCGAATTCAGACTGAAAATGGTGCGGAGCGAAATATCAAAACTTAAGAGAAAGTTATCGGAGGTAGAACAGAAGCTTTCAGAGCTTGAGAGCGAAGCAATGAACCTCGGCCATAAGGTAGAAACAGAGAGATCCCCTGAAGAGATAATACAGGATATAAGATTTGCTTCAGCCAAACTATCAAGCCTAGCGGACGTATCCGACGAAACTGAACAGATGTACTTGAATTATTCAAAGATGCTTGAAGAACTTCGAGAGAAGGTGAGAATCCTTGCAGAAAATAAAAAAGCCGCCATAAAAGAGCTCGAAGAAAGGAGCAAACTCTGGAGAAGAAGGCTCAGAGCTTTAATTGGTGAGATAAACGAGACTTTTAACAACATTCTTGAGAGGCTTGATGCCAAGGGTGAAGTTAGGCTAACTGACCTAGAGGATGTCGAGAAGGCCGGTCTTAGGATCTTCGTAGGATATAGAGGAGCTCCTATAGCGGAACTTGATCCCTTTACGCAGAGCGGAGGGGAAAGAAGTACTGCAATTATAGCTTTTCTCCTTTCTTTACAGAAACAGATGAAGTCCCCCATAAGAGTAGTGGATGAGTTTGACGTTCACATGGATCCTGCCAATAGAGAGAGAATGTTCGAGCAGATATTCGAGATACTTAAAGAAGCAGGAGGACAGAGCATTTTCGTTACGCCTAGGAGGTTAGTTGGGTTAAAAGAAGGCACTCATATAATTGTAGTCCAGAATGTTGAAGGAGCATCAAAGATTAGAGAGGTTAGTTAGATCTATGAGGTTTAAGTAGCCCTGTCGTTGTCAAGAGTGTAAAAATGTGCAAAGGAAGAGTATTGAGTGATTTTGTCGGGATGAAAACTTCTTCACGCAAAAATCCCCTCAAACTTTTATTTTTTCAACCTCAGCTTCACCAGCCAAGGTGAACGTTTATGTCAGCGTCAGGTTCGGATCTTAACTCCTTTTTAGAGGGGTTTGTAAAACGCACTCCTGGAATGGAAGCACTAGCTCTCGTAACTCTAGATGGCCTTATAATGGCTTCTTCGCTTCCATCAGGTTCTGGTGAGGAAAGAGTAGCGGCTATGTCATCTGCATTACTCAGCATTGCTTCGAGGATAACTGAGGAGTTGGAAAAGGGAGAATTTAAAAGAGCTCTAGTAGCTGGCTCTGAAGGATTTATCGTTTTAGTTCCATCAGGTGACGATTTTCTTCTGACAGCTGTGTGTTCCAAAGATGCAAGATTGGGCATGGTCCTTTTTGAAATCAATAAATTGGCTGGATTCTTGTCAAAAAGGCGGTAAACTCTTCTTAGTAAGGATTTGGCCTGAAATTTTGACTTATTCAGGTTGCTCTTTTTATTTGACGTTTCAGCCTTGAGTTAAAAGGGGGAGAGCTCATTTATTTAGTTGGATCGATAGTTCGATTGTGCGTAGTAGTGTTGTACCAATCATCAGGTGTTAATTCATCAGTTGATCATTGCTCGCAAGAAAGGTGCTCCAAATGAAATCTAAGCTGAAAAAGAGAAGAGAAATCTTGCTTAGGATACTTGACTTGTGCGAGAAGGCTCTAAAAGAAGAGACCGATCCTTTCCAAGTAGATGTTGTTCAGCTGTTTGGAAAATTAAGGAAATTGCTCCCAGAATTAGAGACCGAAGAAGAGCTTTACTTGGACCTAGAAGCAGTTCTAGGCCTTACTTCAGTGATTTTAAAGCAAGAAGAATGGATTAGGTATAGATCCTCCCTTATGTTCTTAGATCCTCTTCTGGTCCTTCTGAAAATAGAGAAGTTGGAAGATAAGGACCTTGCAGATGTATTAAGGAGGAGTTGGAGACCAATTGTAGAGGCAAGAGGCATTTCTCCTCTGTTTCTTGAGAAAGCTGTGGAATATTGGAGAACTCTTCCATCCCTTGAAGAAAGAAGGCTAGAGCTGGTGGAGGCAAGTGAATCAGCTGGAACACTTACTCTCTCAGAGTTAGCAACATTAGGATTTGCCTCTGAAGAGGAATTCTTGTCCTTCCTGAACTCGGAAGAAAAAAGACTAAGGAAAGAGGCTGACAGAAGGGGGGGCGAGGTTCCCTATTGGGAGTTCATTGGTGCAGAAACCTTTGAAGAGACAATAAAAAGAGCCTATCTTGTGAGTTTCCTCTGCAGTTATGGGAGAGCCACGATAAGGAGAGATCCTCTCTCTGGTGAGATGTGGCTCATTCCTTTGGAGAAGCCAACGGGAAACAAAGTTTCACTTGCAATACCTATAGATGAAGAGAGGTGGAAGAAGAGAAATGTCAGAGGAGGCGGAATTAAGAGCTAAGTTAAAGAGGGCAGCTCATATGCTCTTCTTTAGAACCCACTCTAAGCCAGGAGTCAAGGGATGGGAGCTTAAGAAAGGTCTTGGGAGGAACTACCTTCAAGTGATTGACCTGCTTAACAAGGAGCTGGAGAAAATAGGTCTCAGAGTAGAAACAATCTCGCAGGAAGGAGAGAAACCCAAAAGTGAGCAAGATTTCCTTTACAGTAGCTTTTTTGTTACATTTAAGGATCCCCCAGATTGGCCCGAGATAAGGGGCTCTGGATGGAGGATAGACGAAATGGCCGCTCTAACAGCATGTCTCTCTTTAATCCTATCAAGAGGTGGCAAGGTTAAGAGAAAGGAGATAGATGAACTGCTTGAGAAGAAAATGCCCTCATGGAGGGCTAGAGCCATAATAGAGAGGTTCTTTAGAATGGGATACCTTTCTCTTGGTGAGGAAGACGAGGTCATTGTGGGTTGGAGAAGCAGAGTTGAGATAGATTTGCAAAAGCTCATGAACCTGCTCCTTGGCAGGGAGGTAGGAACCGCCTGAACAATTTTGAAACCATAAACTTATAACTCAACAAAGTCCTAAACTGTCACAAAGGTGTAATTCGTGAGTTCTGGGATTCTGAAAACTGTAGGGTCCTTCTTGGATCAAATGGGTGTTAAATACACCCTAGATGAGGAGAAAGGTTTAATCTTAAGTAACTGGTCCATCGAGGACAAGCCTTTTACTGTGGGGGTATGGGCCGCGGGCCCTTGGCTAATAATTAGGGGCTATATCCTTCCGAAATCAATGATTCCTGAAGAAAAAGAACTAAATCTTTACAAAAAACTGTTAAGTACTCATTATAACTTAGCAGAGGTTAGATATGATATAGATGAAGAGGGGAACATAGGAACTACCCAATCAATCCCATTAGAGGGACTTAACATAAGCAACTTTCAATCCGAGTTTAATGCAGTTCTCTATGCGATTAAGTTCTTTATAACAGACATAGCAGGAAACTTAGGCATAGAAATGGGCTAATGAGCTTTGGCATGATAGAAAGCTGTTAGAAAGTCCTATCATAGGAGGACTTCTCCCATCGCTAAGAAAGGAGAGATAAACAAAGAGTAAGACTTCTAGGATAAGGAGTGAGTTCTATTCCCTGAAGCTCAAAACAAGTTCAGCTCTTCTTGAAAATCTTGACGTGAATCTTAATTTATTTTCAGATGATTTACTTGATGGGGTTGTTCGTTGGTATTGGAAGGACAAGAACTAATCTCGTTCTTGAAAAAACAGATTGATCTCGAGAATATGATAGTAGAGGAGGGAAAAAAGAGCGTTAAAGGCGTTGAAAACGTGCTTGTAAGGGAATTGATTAGAGGAATAGCTCTAGATTCTATGAAACACGCAAACATGTTGGAAGCAATGGTTGCCCTGATATCTGGGGCAAAGGTCTTTTTAACTGAAAAAGAGAGCGAGAGGATTGGTGGACAAATAAAGAGACACATAGAGCTTGAAAAACAAGCAATTGAGACCTACTCAACCTTACTCGAGCATATAAAGGATGAAAGAACGAGGTTGTTGGTAGATTACATTCTTAAAGACGAGAGAAGACACCACGAACTTCTCCGCAAAATAGACAAGATCATAGTTGAAGCCGAGACTTTAAGGGAAGAAGACCTATGGGAAATGGTTTGGAAGTACTCAGTTTTTCATGGAGCCCCAGGAGGCTAACTCTAGGCTTCAGTGAGATAAAATGAGTCGATATGAGTTCTTAGTAACTGATATGGATGGAACCCTTGTGACATTAGATATAGACTGGGATGAGCTTAGAGAAAAAGTCAGGGAAATAATAAGGACAGATCACCCATTGAAACCGCTGGGACCAAGCATTTTAGAGACAACAGAAGGTAATGAAGAGCTCAGAAAGAGGGCGTTTGATCTTGTAGAGAGTGAGGAGGTTAGAGCAGCCCTCGGTGCTTCACCAGACCCAGAGCTCAAAGCAATGCTTTCAAGACTTAAGAGTAGAGGAATAAAAATGGCTTTAGTCACGTTTCAATCAGCAAAACCTGCTACTATAGCCTTAAAGAGGCTTGAAGTTCTTTCGTTCTTTGAGTTTTTAATAACGAGAGAATATTCACTGAATAGAAAGAAACAGCTTTCAATAGCGCTAGAGCGCCTACGAGCAGATCCAAGAAGGACTGTTTTTGCTGGAGACTCTTTCTGGGATGTCTTGGCAGGTAAAGAGCTCGGTTGCTATACTGTTGTTGTGGGAAGAAATCTGGAAGGCGCTGATCTATATGTTGAAAAGTTTGTAGAGCTTGAGAAGGTATTTTTCTGATTAATCCAGTCTCCATCTCTGTCTAAATCTTCTCAAGGACAATCCTTTTCTTTCTTCATAGAGGAGTTCGTAAAATCTTGAGGAAAGCCTTGGCTCCTTTTCCAAGATTTCATCTATTCTCTTTTGTGGCAGACCGCTAACTAATGCTATTGCAGCTACCTTGCCGAACTTTGAAATTAGTGAGGCAGATCTCTTCAAATCCCTCCAAATCCTCCTGCTTTCCTTATCAAGAACCCCTTCTCTAGCCCTAGTAAGAACTAATCCTACTTCAAATTCATCAGCATCGGCCATGCCAATGAGCTTAGAGCCACATATTGGGCACCTAGGCTCGTCTTCTAACCTGTGCAGTTCGATCTCCTCCACGTATCCCTTGCACTCAAGGCATGCAAACGTTCTCAACTGGCTCAATAATTCAACTTTCATCTTAGCAACCTTCAAAGTTCTCTTTCTCTCTAGAGGAACCTTTTCCAATCTCCTAGTTATCAGATCTACTCCAACCTTTGCAATTGGAGTTGGTTTTTCGAGTTCTCCTAAGCATATTACCTCGATTTCTCCTTTACTTATCCTCATTAACAACTTTTCTGCTCCTTTGAGATCTATGTCCCTCTCAACTGCCTCTCTAAAAGCCTCTTTATAGACGGGAGTGTCTCTTAAGGCATCTATTAGGTTGTCGACAAACTCTCTGCTTAACGTGGCTCCTTTCTCCAGTATACCCATCTTCCTAGCCGCTTGAGTTATCCTAAACCTAAAGAAGCCGCTCTTCTCCATAGTTCTCCTGACAAGCGGGGCAATATCGGGTCCACTTCCCTCTTTGAGGATTGTTGAAACCTCTTCAGGAGAAACCTGACCCTTAAGGTAGATCCTATATGGATCCTCACTTACGGCAACGGGCTTTGCAAATCTTTCGGTCAATACCTCTGAGAGGAACCTGGAGAGAGCCCTGTTTATGAGAGTTCCTCCAAGGACATGGACTGTTACAAGATCTTTGTAAGCCTCGACAACAATTCTCTTGTCGTTTGGAATGGGATAACCCAATCTACATTGCTCAAAAATAGGTTCTATCCCTCTAGCTATGAAATCTGGCGTAGACCTGTATTTCTGGGATAACTCCCTTGCTATCTCGAGAAGGTCCTTTCCTTCTTCAAACCTTTCCTCAACAAACCTCCTAACAGATCCAACCTCTTGTGCTACTTCATAGGGAACAGGGATCTCCTCTCCTACCCAGCTTGGGACGGCTCCTAAGGGATCCTCCGCGCTTTTTACATATACACGATCCTCGAAGACTTGAACTACCGACCAAACTTCGCCAGCCATTATGAACTTAACACCAGGCTTTCCATACTCTGCTACGAAGGGCTCATCTAAAACACCGACTGGCTCTTCTGAATCTTGATCTATCACTAAATACTGTTTCACATCTGGTATCATGGATAAATTCTCGAAATAGTACGTGTAGATTCTCTCAGGAGGTCCTACCCTGAAGAACTCAACCTCCTTAAAGGAAAGACCTAGGAAAGGACTTCTCATGTGGGCCATGAACCTCAAAAGCTCTATAAACTCATCAAATTCCAAATTTCTGTAGTTATATGCTCCTTTAATGATGACATAAGCTTCATCTACGGCCCATCTCTTCTTTGTAAGGAGAAAACCAGCTATCTCGTGCATTAAAGCATCAAGAGGTTTCTCAGGAATCTTCACAGGCTCAAGCTCATCTGACATAGCTCTTCTAGCCACAACAAGGGCCTCAATTGCATCATCAGGGTTTTGAACTATAACTGTGCCTTTTGAAACAGCGCCTACTCTGTGCCCACTCCTTCCAACCCTCTGAACCAACCGAGTTGCCTGTCTTGGGGAGTTGTACTGTATCACCATATCTATGGATCCTATATCTATCCCAAGTTCTAGGCTTGAAGTCGCTATCAAAGCCTTTAATGTCCCAGATTTAAGGCCTCTCTCTGCTCTGAGCCTGCTCTCTAGCGCCAGAGATCCGTGATGCACATTTATCGGAATTGAGACATCCCAAAGCTTAAACCTACTTCCAAGAACCTCTGTCATAGGCCTTGTATTCGTAAATATCAGGCAGGACTTAGAGGATTCAACGATTTCCTTTATGCAACGAAGCCTGGCTGCAACATCTGGATATGTGTACAATTTTGAAGCAAGTTTAATGTCCTCCGGGGTGGGCTTTGGATATGCTATCTTAACCCTCATCAACTTGACTATGGGCACGTATATCATCTCATAAGAATCTGAGGATCCAACGAGAAAGCGTGCAACCTCTTCTGGACTACCAACTGTGGCTGAGAGCCCTATTATCTGGAAATCCCCTTTCTTCAACCATTTTAGCCTTTCGAGGGCTAAAGCAAGCTGGGCGCCTCTCTTGCTCTCGGCTAGCTCATGAATCTCATCTATGATAACATGTCTCACAGTTAGTAAGTTCTCCCTCAGTTTTCTGCCAACAAGCATTATCTGCAAAGTCTCAGGTGTGGTTACTAGTATGTCAGGAGGCATATCGGCTTGAGTTCTTCTTTCTCTCATGGAAGTGTCTCCATGTCTTACCCCTATTGAGAGATCCAGTTTACTGCACCACCACTGTAACCTATCCATTAAATCCCTATTCAGAGCCCTCAGTGGGGTTATATACAGGACTTTGACCCCTCTTATCCTCTTTTCCTCGAGGAGCTTGCTTAACACAGGAAGAAAAGCCGCTTCAGTCTTACCTGTTCCTGTTGCAGCTATTAGAAGCACGTTTTTCCCTTCTAATATGGGTTTGATCGCTCTAGCTTGGGGATCAGTGGGTTTCATGAAACCTTTTTCTTCTACGAGTCTTTTAACTGGCTCTGCAAGCATTTCGAAGGCGTTCGAGTTTGTAGAAGAGAATCCCATGCCCCATAAAGATTGTATGAACGTCTTATTTATTCTAACTGATGACTGATCGTCCCTTAAACCATGGGTTTATTACATTCATAGAGATTTTAGAAGCAGATGAGCCCTTCTAAACCAGAGAAGGTAGCTGTAAAGATAATGCTACTCCTTAAGGGAAAGTACGTGTTGGGCGAAGGAAGGGTTAGACTCTTAGAGGAAATTGATAGATTCGGATGCATCTCTAAGGCTGCAAAAGAGCTTAATATACCATATAGGGTTGCAATTCGTCACATTAGAAGGGTTGAGGAGAAAATAGGTGAAAAGTTGGTTGTTACTAGGAGAGGGGGGAAAGGAGGGGGAGGCAGAGCTGAACTAACACCAATTGCTAAAAACATTGTGGTCACATACAAAAAAGCCAGGAGCGCCGTAGAGAAAGCCCTCAAAGAGCTTTCCTAAATCATTTCTGTTTTTGTAAATCTCTACTGCATGTTAGGCTAGCAAGGACAGACAAGGACTCTGCTTCTAAGTGTAATCTGGTATCCTTCTTAGTAGCATACCCTCCACAGTAATCGGTTTAGTTCTCATTGCTACATTATAGGCTTCTGTAAGCTTGGATTCCCTCTCTGCATATATCGTCATCAGTGGGTCACCTTTTTCTACCTTGTACCCAACTTTAGCATGCAACAAAACTCCCGCTCCCTTCTCAGCAGGAGCTCCAGCAGCTAGTGCTATCTCCTTTATGGAATGATTGTCAACATCTGTCACATAACCATCACAGGGCGCCCTTATCTCCGTTGTATACTGCCCCAAGGGAATGTCCTCTGGCTTAACATCCGGATTTCCGCCTTGGGCCTCTATTATCTCCCTCATCTTCTTCAAAGCTTTTCCAGATGCTAAGACCTCTTCAGCAAGCTCTTTACCGCTCCCTCTTGTGGTAACACCAGCCATCTCTAAAAGCATGCCTGCTAAAGAAGTCGACTTTTCAATTAGACTTGCTGGTCCCCTTCCCTGAAGTGCTTCTAGAGCCTCTTTTGCTTCCAAAGCTGGCCCAATTGCATGTCCCACGGGTTGTCCCCCGTATGTTATCCCGCATTGGACCCTAACCCCAAACCTTCTCCCGAGTTCTACGAACTGGCTTGAAAGAAGTTCAGCTTCCTCAACGTTCTCTACTTTGGCTCCTTTACCAGTTGGAATGTCTATTACAAGTGCCTTTGTTCCAGTAGCTAGCTTTTTAGACATTATTGAGGCCAACATCTGACCTCTTGGGTCTATTCCAAGAGGATGCTCGACTCTTATGAAAATGTCGTCTGTTGGAGCAAGGCCTAGCCTTCCTCCCCAAACAATTGCTCCTCCAACCTTCAAAGCTATTTCTCTAAACTCATCTGCTGTAAATTCAACAGGAGCAAGAACCTCCATTGTGTCAGCTGTTCCTGTAGGACTCGTTATGGCTCTGCTAGATGTCTTTGGTATGAGAACTCCTAGAGACGCAACGATTGGCACTATTAGAAGGCTAACTTTGTTCCCTGGTACACCTCCAATGGAGTGCTTCTCAAATGCTGGTCTTCCAAAATCTATTCTCTCCCCAGTTTCAACCATGGCCTTAGTTAGAGCTTCTATTTCATCCATGCTCATTCCATAGAACTCTTGGGAAAGCAAGAATGCAGCTATCTCCAGATCTGTGAGGTTGTAATTCACTGCATCTTCTATAATAGATCTTATTTCCTCTGGAAGAAGCTTTTGTCCCTCCATTTTCTTCTTAATGTAAGAAAAGGAAGGAGGTCTCCCGCTTAGGGAAAGGGCAATAATATCGCCCTCTTCTACCTCAAGTATCTCCATGACTTCTTGAGATAAGGCTGCCACACCAGGTTCTACACAGCTTCCAGATATTGAGAGAAAGGCAGAAGCCCTTCTCTTCTTGTGCTCAACTTTAACCCTGTCATTCATTCTCATACCTTGGCTGGTTGCATCTTTTTCGTTAATCAGAACGAGACGTCTTCCGACAGGAAATCCAAGGGGTTTTACTTTAAGCTTCAGCATGCTATATCAATCTTTTTAAGCTGAATAGGGCTTAAAAAGATGTCTTTAGCCTAAAAATCCTCCTAAATCAGAAAGATATTGGTTCTCGATGATTCTATCCAAATAAGTTGTCTAGAAACATCATGACGGCAAAGCCCATCACCGCTCCGAAGGTGGCAATCCTCTCATAACCCCTACTATGGCTTTCCGGGATCATTTCATCGCTTACCACGAATATCATTGCGCCAGCTGCAAAGGCCATTGCAATTGGAAGAATGGGCCTTATCGTCGAAACGAGCGATATCCCCAGCAATCCTCCTACGGGTTCAATAAGACCACTTAAAGTAGCATACCAAGCAGCTTTTCTCTTCTTAAAACCCTCCCTTAACATAGGAAATGCGACTGCCATCCCCTCAGGTATATTTTGAAGTGCTATAGCGACAGAAACAGCTAAACCAGAGCTAATATCTCCTCCACCAAAACTAACGCCTACAGCCATTCCTTCAGGGAAGTTGTGTATTGTTATGGCCAAAATCATTAGAGATACTTTAGAAAGCCTAGAAGGAGGACCCTCATATCCTTTGAACATGTGTTCATGTGGAATTAGGCGATCAGCAACATCTACAAATATGGCTCCTCCTAACAAACCGATGAAAATCCTTCCTATCCCTGCCATTTCGATAGCCGGTACTAGAAGGCTGAAGGACGAAGCAGCTAACATTACTCCTGCTGAAAACCCAAGAGCTGCATCTAAGAACTTATCCGAAATGTCGGAGGTGAAGAATATTGGTAAAGCCCCAACAGCCGTGAACAGCCCAGCAAAAAGACTGGCAATAGAGCCTAGGAGTATTAAGTTGTCTGAAAGCACATAATCACCTGACAATCCCTCATAAAAAGATCCCTTCTTTCATTGTAGCTTGACACTTCTATCGTAATAAACATAGACTTCAGTTTCTTTTTGGACCAACAATTCAACACTAGATTCTGAAAACAGAATCTGTGAACAAAGTAAGTGACTGAGAAATATTTTCCAGCTTCGAGAGCCTAGTTAACACCAAGCATTCCATGGTTAAATACCAAGAGTTGCTAATTTTGGCGTGGTTGCCCATGGAAAGAAGAAGGTTGGGGCGGACAGAACATATGAGTAGCATAGTCACGCTTGGATGCTATGCTTTCTCAAAAATTTCGCAAGAAGAAGCAGATCCGCTCATAGAGCTTGCTCTCTCACATGGAGTAAATCACTTCGATGTTGCACCAAGCTATGGAGAAGCTGAGAGAAGACTTCGTCCTTGGCTTGAGAAAAGAAGGAATGAGCTTTTTCTTGCCTGCAAAACCCTCAAAAGAACGAAAAAAGAAGCAGAAAAGAGCTATTCCTAAGCATGGAAAGGCTTGGAGTCGAATACATAGATCTATATCAGATTCACGCTTTAGATGACCTTCAAGATCTTAAAATAGTAATGGGACCAGGAGGTGCCTTAGAAGCCATGAAAGAGGCCAGAGAAAATGGTCTGATAAAATACATAGGAATAACAAGTCACAGACCTCCTACGCTAATTAAAGCCCTTGAGGAATTTGACTTCGATACAATCATGTTCCCCTTGAACTTTGTGCTTCGGAGACATAGGTGCAAAGAAAACGACTATGAACCCCTCCTTAAGATAGCCGAGGAAAGAGATCTAGGTACAATAGCCATAAAAGCCTTCGCAAAAAGACCTTGGAAGACGGAAAATAGGCGATACCAAACTTGGTATGAGCCTCCTTGATAAGCAGGAGGAGATAGAACTATGCCTGCGCTTCGCCTTATCTCAAGGAGTGACCACAGTGGCTTCAGCAGGAGATCCTAAGCTACTTCCGTTAATTTTAGAAGCTGCGGAAAGATATAGGGAACTTACTAAAACCGAGCAAGAGGAACTGATAGAATCTGCAACAGACTTAACACCCATATTTCCAAGGATCAAATAAGGCTAACAGATTCGATTCCCTTTTTGTTAAGGTTTTATTCTATCCTCAGTAGAGACCAATGTTGGTGCCCTTGAACAGAAGGATAACGTCTCACCCAATTCTTGAATTCCCAAGAGAGAAGTCAGTCGCATTTATGTTCGAGGGAAAGAGAATTGAGGCATATGAAGGGGAAAGCATAGCAGCTGCGCTATATGCATCCGGCCTCAAGACATTCACTCGGAGCTACAAACGAAACAGACCTAGGGGATGGTTCTGCGGGATTGGAAAGTGTTCTTCCTGCCTAATGACAGTAAACGGTATTCCAAATGTTAGAACGTGCATAGTGCCTGTAAAAGAAGGTTTAAACGTTCGAAGACAAAAACAAGGGTTAGGAACGCTCCCTTCCAGTTTGTACGAGAATCCAGAGGTAGAAAAGTTTGATGTTGAGTTGGCCGTGATAGGTGGAGGACCAGCAGGTCTTTCTGCAGCCATAACAGCAAAAAGACTCGGATGCAGCACCCTTGTAATTGATGAGAACTTTAAGGCTGGAGGACAGCTGATAAAACAGACTCACAAGTTCTTCGGATCTAAAGAGAACTACGCAGGAGTTCGTGGGATAGATATAGCGAAAATACTGCTTAAAGACCTCAATGAGCTCGGAGGAAACTGGCTTCTCAGCTCTACTGTGGCAGCTGATTACATAGAAGGTGGAAAACACGTTCTTATCGTACCTTCGTTAGTAGAACCAAAAATTAGGGTGATAAAAGCCGAAACAGTCGTTGTAGGTACTGGAGCAAGGGAGAACATGCTCATCTTTCCAAACAACGACCTCCCTGGAGTTTATGGAGCTGGAGGAGTCCAAACCCTGATGAATGTCTTTGGGATAAAGCCGGGGGAAAGGGCACTGGTAGTAGGAGCAGGAAACGTCGGTCTAATAATAGCATATCAACTAATTCAGGCTGGGACAAGTGTTGAGGCAATAGTAGAGGCGATGCCTAGGATTGGAGGCTATTTCGTTCACGCAGCCAAGGTTAGGAGGCTAGGAGTGCCTATATACTTGAGACACTCTATAAAGAGGGCTATAGGCAAGGAATCGGTCGAGGCGGCTGAAATAGTGCAACTTGATGAGAACTGGAATCCTGTAGAGGGTACTGAGAGGAGGATTGAGGTTGACACAATAGTGCTGGCAGTTGGCCTGACTCCAGCCTCTGAAATTCCAGCCCAAGCCGGTTGTAAGCTAACTTATGTCCCAGAACTTGGGGGCCAAGTGGCCATTCATGACCCAGATCTAAAGACTACAATACCTGGAATGTATGTTGCTGGAGACTCTTCAGGAATTGAGGAGGCAACTACAGCCATGTTGGAGGGAAGGATTGCTGGCGCTGATGCAGCCTTGTCTCTAGGGTACAAGCCGGATGAGGCTGAAAGGTTAAAGGAGAAGGCTAAAAGGGACATATCTGAATTCAGAGAAAGCCCATTCGGGGAAAGGCCGAGGAAAGGGAAGGAGAAGGTATGGAGTATGATGGAGGCGATATCATGAAAGAGGCTGGAATCCTTTCAAAGGAGGAGATTGAAAAGGTAACTCCTCCTTTAGATAGGGCCGAAAAAGGGCCCGTAGCAGTCATAGAATGTTTGGAGAAGATCCCTTGCGATGCCTGTGGATGGGCATGTCCATTTGACGCAATAATAAAGGAGAGGATAACAGTCCCTCCCAAAATAGATTATGACAAGTGCACAGGTTGTGGACAGTGCGTTCTAGTGTGTCCGGGTCTAGCAATCTTCCTGATTGAACTAGATGGAGAAAAGGCAAAGGTTACCGTTCCGTATGAGTTCCTACCAGAACCTCGAGTCGGACAAGAGGTGGTTGCCTTAGATAGAAGGGGGCTTCCTGTGACGAAAGCTAAAGTTCTCAAAGTGATGAGATCTAAGGACAAAACTTTGGCGGTAACAATCGAAGTTCCAAGAGAGCTCTTTATGGAAGTAAGGGGGATAAGGATATGATAGATCAGGACAAAGAAGAGGAAATAGTTTGTAGGTGTGAGGACGTTTCGTTAAAGGAGATATTGGAAGCAATCGATAAGGGGTATACGACCCTTGATCAGCTTAAGAGGTACCTCAGGATAGGGATGGGTCACTGTCAAGGAAGAACTTGTATGAGGCTAGTTGCTGGGATCCTTGCAAGGAGGCTTGGAAAGAAATTGGATGAAATAGAATGGCCAACAGTTAGACCTCCCGTCTTGCCTGTTGAGATAGCAAAGTTGGCGGAGGTAAAGACCGATGATTAAGGAGAGGGTTGACGCAGCTATCATTGGAGGGGGGATAAGCGGGATAGCTCTTGCTTATGAGCTGTCTAAAAGAGGTGTAGAGGTTGC